>NZ_CAXBVX010000107.1:0-6808 GCF_963979125.1 uncultured Candidatus Puniceispirillum sp. | reverse complement strand
AATGGCTGTACCACCGACAAAGGTAAACCATACAAAACACATTGTAGCAGGGACGATCATGGCACCTAGCACATATTCGCGAATGCTTCTGCCCCGGGATATGCGTGCCAGAAACAACCCAACAAAAGGCGCAAAGGCGATCCACCATGCCCAATAAAAGATAGTCCATCCACCTTGCCAATCAGCAAGTTTCTGGCTCACTTCGCTACCGTCATTGCTCCAGACTTCTAGCGACATGCGCGGAAAGGCAAGAAGATAGTCATAAAGACCCAGAAAAAAGGATTTAAACACAAATAATGTTGATCCGAACAAAATGAAGAACAGCAGAATAAACAAGGACAGACCCATATTTATGTTGGAGAGCCATTTAATGCCGCGACCAACGCCCGACATCGCAGACAGAGTCGATGCCCCCATCACAACAAGCAGTGACAAAATCATGGCGGTTTTGGTTGGTGCCCCTTCGGCATTCATCATCCACGTCGCACCAGTAATGTTGAACATACCCGATGAAAATTGAGACACACCGTAACCAATTGTGACGGAAACGCCCAATATCGTTGCGATAACTGAAACAATATCTACAGCATGACCAAGTGGCCCAGACAGTTTTTTGCCAAGCAATGGGGTTAAACCAGAACGTATGGTCAGTGGCAGACCACGTGAATAGCTGAAAAAGGCAAGAGCAAGGCCCACCAAGGCATAGCACGCCCATGCAGACAGCCCCCAATGAAGAAATGACCATTGGAAAGCTGGCCTTACATTTTCAGCCGTTACGGCCGCAACTGTGCCACGGATTATATCGGGATTGTTGGAAAAGTGGTAGATCGGTTCAGCCGTTGCATAGGTCAGCATACCGATGCCAATGCCAGCGCCGAACATCATTGAAAACCATGAAAAACGCGAAAATTCAGGTTTTTCGTTAGGCTTGCCAAGATGAATTGAACCAGTACGTGGCCATAATGCCAGAATGAAGCAGACGACAACATAGAACGCCACAACATACATATACCAGTGACCAAAATGTGCGAGTAGAAAACCGTTGAACTGGCTTAAGAGTACGCCTGCTTGTTCAGAAAAAACGGCAGCCCATAAAATTAAAGCACCGATGAGAGTTTTAGAACCAATCGTAACGGCACGGTTAAAGCCTTGGTAAAAACCAAAATCAGCTTTATTAATAGGAAGATCGGTCAGGGGAGGGTGAATAGACATTTATTTCTCCTAGCGAGTGAATTGAGGAAAAACTGTCTTGATTACCTTTGACTTAGTTCAAGCTAGTCATAATTTTGACATAAGAGCAAGAATTGTTTGCATGATTTTAGCGGCTATATAAAGAATCGTGTTTAATGCGATGGCAACAATCGATAAAATTAATATTACGCTAAAATTAATTAAATTTAATGCACATGCCCCTAACCAATGCTCAGAAACAATTTAGAGCAAAATTTTTATTATGTTTGTTTCAGCATCAGGTAAAAAATTGACTTTACACTTTCCTTATAGTTTCGATTCAGTATAAGTATAGCAATGTTCGTAGATGGTTCAAATTCATCACGAATACAAACAATAAACTTAAGCAGGGAACAAACTCATGAAAAAGTTTTATTTTGCATTTGCTGGTCTTGCGGCTGCTGCTCTCGTTAGTACAGCACAGGCTGGTACGCTAGAAGACGTTAAGTCTCGTGACGAAGTGAAATGTGTATTTAGCACCGGTCTGGCCGGGTTCGCTTTTCCAGATGACAAAGGTAACTGGACTGGTTTCGACGTAGATTTCTGTCGTGCCACAGCTGCTGCTGTCCTTGGTGACGCACAAAAGATCGGTCCTGTACCGGCAACAACTCAGAACCGTTTTACCGTATTGAATGCGGGTGAAGCTGATGTTCTGTGGCGTAACACAACAATCACATTCAGCCGTGACGTTGGCGTTAAGCTTACATTCCTGGGCGTCAACTATTACGACGGTCAAGGTTTTATGGCTAAGAAGTCATTGGGGATTAATTCTGCTCTTGAGCTTGATGGTGCATCTGTATGTATCCAGACAGGAACAACAACTGAGCTGAACCTTGCTGACTATTTCCGTTCTAACAACATGACCTATGAAGCTGTTCCAGTTGCTGACTCAGCTGAAGCACGTGAATGCTATTCTTCTGGTCGTGGTGACGTTCTGACAACTGATGCGTCTGCACTGTCTTCACAGCGCGCTGCAATGGAAAATCCAGACGATCACATGGTTCTGCCTGAGATTATCTCTAAAGAGCCGCTTGGACCAGCAGTACGTCAGGGTGACGACGAGTGGGCCGATATTGTTCGTTGGGTTCTGTATGCAACAATCACAGCTGAAGAGCTGGGCATTACACAGGCTAACGTTAACACAATCGGTAGCACAACCAACAACCCTGAAATCAAGCGTTTCCTGGGTCTTGAAGCCAACCTTGGACCAGAACTTGGTCTGAGTGCTGACTGGGCAAAGAACATCATTGCTCAGGTTGGTAACTATGGCGAAATCTTTGAGCGCAACATCGGTGTGAACACACCACTAGGTATTGGCCGTGGTGTTAATGCACTATGGACAGATGGTGGTCTTCAGTACTCACCACCGTTCCGCTAGGATCTGGATATAAGAATAAGCACCGCGGGGCGACCCGCGGTGTTTTATTATAAAAAACTTTTATTTAGTAAATTTTGGAAAACCGCATGAACAATAATAGTGTCTCGGATTTCAACCTGCGCCGATTGTTTTACAATCAGGAAGTTCGATCTGTTGGTATCCAGATACTGACTCTTGCAGTGATCTGTTATCTTGTTTTTTCCATCGGCCAGAACGTGCTTGTCAACCTTGCAGCAATTGGCAAGGATATTAGCTTTAATTTTCTTTGGGTGCCTGCTGGTTACGATATTACGTTCCAGCCATTTGTTGATTATGGCCCCACTAATACACATTTCCGCGCAGCCATGGTTGGGCTTTCCAATACATTGCTTGTTGCCGTAACGGGTATTGTACTGGCTACAATTCTTGGTTTTATATTGGGTGTGATGCGACTGTCACAAAATTTCCTAGTCAGTAAATTATCCCAGATTTTCGTTGAATTTACGCGAAATGTTCCAGTCTTGCTTCATATTTTCTTTATCTACGGTGTGATTATCAATCTTTTGCCTGTACCAAAGAAGGCTGAATCGATTGGCGGTGTTTTCTTTCTTACCAACCGCGGTATCTTTGCACCTGCGCCCACTCTGGAACAAGGTTATGAAGCCGTTGTTGGTGCCTTTATTGTAGCTCTTATAGGTTGTTACGCATTAGCCAGATGGGCAAAAAAGAGACAAATGAAAACGGGGCAAATTTTTCCAGTTTTCCTGACGTCTCTGGGTTTAATCATTGCCTTGCCATTGCTTGCCAACGTTGTCGTTGGCGGCGCTATTGGTGTTGAAATTCCAAAGTTGAAGGGCTTTAATTTTAAAGGTGGATTGATTTTACGCCCCGAATATGTAGCACTGTGGTTTGCGCTGTCCTATTATACAGCGAGTTTTATCGCTGAGATCGTACGTGGTGGTATTCTTGCCATTCATAAAGGACAAAAAGAAGCAGCCCATGCACTTGGTATTCCGGCAAATCGCACATTGCGTCTGGTTGTTATTCCACAAGCATTGCCGCTTATCATTCCACCAATCGCAAGTAATTACCTTAACCTGACCAAAAATTCATCATTAGCTATCGCTATTGGTTATTTTGATATTGTGGCGACGTTAGGGGGAATTTCATTGATGCAAACAGGCAAGGAGGTGGAGACCATGTCTCTTGTGCTTCTGATTTACTTATGTCTGTCCCTTTGCATCTCGGCGTCAATGAATTTCCTGAACCACCGCGTTACGTTGAAGGCTAGATAATAATGACAGCTTCAATTGAAACATCTAAAAAGCCAAACGCTACTGAGGATATGCTTCCGCCGCGTGGTGAGACAGGTATTATATTATGGTTACGCAAGAATCTGTTTGCTACGCCCACTGATACCGTACTTACCCTTTTTTGCATGTATATTCTGTATCTTTTCGTGCCAGGTTTTGTCGAATGGTCGATAATTGATGCTGTATGGTCTGCATCAGGCAGAGTTGATTGCTGGGAGCAGATGGAAGAGCCCAACAGCGCGGCGTGCTGGGCTTTTGTTAGTACGCGTCTTCAGTTGCTGGTCTATGGCTTTTATCCCGAAGAATATATCTGGCGAGTCAATATTGCCTTTGTTCTGTTCCTGTTAGCGTTAGTGCCGGTCTTGTGGGACAACACACCACGTCGGCCTTTGGCTTTGCTTTATTCAGCTTTATTCCCATTCATTGCAACATGGCTTGTTTTTGGTGGTTTTGGTATAGAGGCTGTTGAAACCAAGAAGATTGGCGGTATTGCACTGACCTTGCTTATTGGGGTGACAGGCATTGCCTTTTCATTGCCTATTGGCATCATGCTGGCGCTTGGACGTACTTCAAAACTGCCGGTTCTAAAGATGCTTTCAGTCATCTTTATTGAATTTATCCGCGGTGTACCATTGATTGCGTTGCTTTTCATCGCATCAACTATGCTGAATTACTTCCTGCCACCAGGTACGACGTTTGATCTTCTGGTGCGGGTTCTGATCATGGTTACATTTTTTGCCTCTGCCTATATGGCCGAGGTGATTCGTGGTGGTCTGGCAGGTATTCCAAAAGGACAAATTGAGGCAGCGCAAGCGTCTGGTTTGACCTATTGGAAGACAACATATCTGATTGTCATGCCGCAAGTTCTGAAAATTTCGATACCGGGTATCGTGAATACATTTATCGGCTTGTTCAAAGACACGACTCTTGTTCTGATTATTGGCATGTTTGATGTGCTTGGTATGGGACGTTCGTCACTAGCTGACCCGAACTGGAACGGTCTAGCGCGCGAGATATATATCTTTGTTGCAATCTTCTTTTTCATATGCTGCTACGGGATGAGTTACTACTCGGCCTATCTGGAGCGTAAACTTGATACTGAAAACAAATTTCAGAAGAAATAATTGGCTGGGAACAAAATGGCTAAGAAACCGAATAAATCTACAAATGGCGAAACCGTTATCCGCATCGAAGCGATGCATAAATGGTTTGGCAATTTTCATGCTCTAAAAAACATCGATCTGACAGTTAAATCTGGTGAAAAAATTGTTATTTGTGGACCATCTGGTTCAGGAAAATCAACGCTGATTCGCTGTATCAACCGTCTGGAAGAACATCAGAAGGGTGTGATTAATGTACATGGCACTGATCTGACGAGCGATCTTAAGGATATTGAAACGATCCGTTCAGAAGTCGGTATGGTGTTTCAGAGCTTCAATCTGTTCCCCCATCTAACCATTTTGGAGAACTGCGTGCTTGCCCCCATCTGGGTTCGCAAGATGCCGCGCAAAGAGGCCGAAGAGATTGCCTTGCAATATCTGGAGCGTGTTCGTATTCCGGAACAAGCACTCAAATATCCTGGCCAGCTATCAGGTGGTCAGCAGCAGCGTGTGGCTATTGCCCGTGCCTTGTGTATGCGTCCACGGATTATGTTGTTCGATGAGCCAACATCTGCACTTGATCCAGAAATGATCAAGGAAGTGCTCGAAACGATGATTACGCTTGCCGAAGATGGCATGACCATGATTGTTGTTACGCATGAGATGGGCTTTGCGCGTAAAGTTGCAAACCGCGTTATCTTTATGGATGCAGGTGAAATCGTCGAAGAGAATGATCCGGAAACATTCTTTAATAAGCCAAAGAACGATCGCACAAAGCTATTCCTAAGCCAGATTCTTAACGACTGATGTGAATGTTGATCCGGTCCGTTCCGTGGCCGGATTGCTGTGCGTGTTAGGCTTGGCCCGTTTCAATGGGGGCATCTGATGTGCCCCATTCAGCCCAAGACCCATCAAACATTGAAACCTGTTGATGGCCAACAAGCTCTAGCGCAAGCGCCAATGCACAAGCCGTAACGCCTGAACCGCAGGTGGTTGTGATCCTTTCCGCCAGGTCAACACCACCAGATTCGATGATTTGCTTCAATTCACTGGTAGTTTTCAACAGTTTTGTATCAGGATCAAATAGTGAGGTCACAGGTACATTTAAAGAATCCGGAATATGGCCAGAACGGATCCCCGCACGTGGTTCTGGTAATTCGCCTGAAAAACGCCCTGCGGCTCTAGCATCAACAATCTGACCGGCAATACCAGCTTCTACCTGTGGGCGTAAATCTTGCATATAGGCGACTGTGGCATTTTGTGCATTGCCAGCGATGAAATCACCAGTATTCGTGGGTTTTGAAGTGTTTTTTTGCAAGCTACCACCAGCTTGTTTCCATGCTGTTAATCCACCATCAAGATAGCTGACATTGGTGTGGCCAAACAGGCGAAACAGCCACCAAGCGCGGGCAGATGACATAAACAGCGAATCATCATAGACAATCACATGATCATTCTGATTTACGCCAAGGGCCCGGATATGCGTCTCAAAAACCTCGGCAGATGGCACAGTGTGCGGTAGCGCGGCATCAGGGTCGGCAATGACGCCAAGATCAAACCGCTGGGCACTAGGTATATGCCCTTCATCAAATTCAGTAATCGCGTCACGCCCAGTTGCCGGAATATGAAATGTAGCATCAAATATTTTTAAATCAATATCTTCAATATGCGCTTTAAGCCATTCAGCTGAAACAATATTTTTATTATCAAACATATCGATTATCTCACTATAGCCAGTCGGGTACAGGTAATTGCTTTTCGCGAAGAAATTCTGGATTCCAGACCTTTGATTGATAACGTTGCCCACT
>NZ_CAXBVX010000106.1:0-6845 GCF_963979125.1 uncultured Candidatus Puniceispirillum sp. | reverse complement strand
GGATGCTATTGTTGTTGTGGCTGTCTGTCACCGCTTCAGTTCTCAAGAAATGACGTCACCATATCGATAATTAAAGCCAGATTTTCAGCAATGAAATGGCTGACATATGTGACTGTTGTCACGGCGACATCAAAAACAATATGGCTAATGTCCACAACCTCGGTGGTAAAGGTTTTCCATAAGCGCGTGATTGATACATCATCCATATTTGAATCCTCAATTTACTTTTGCCAAATGGCCACCTTGTGACGATTTGCAACGCCATTATATAAGCGTTAATGAATTTAATGTTTATGAGAGCAGAATGATGAGTCGCGTATCACACAAAGCTGGTATGAAACGGCGTATATCTATTATGGGCATTGCCCATATTTGGGGTATTTTAATGGTGTCAGCCACTTTTGTAATGGAGCCTGCAATGCCTGCACATGCCAAGAACGCTCATGATGTTACCTTTGAAAATATTGACGGTGGCACGCTTGATCTTGCTGATTATCGCGGCAAGGTAATTCTGCTTGTCAACACAGCGTCGCAATGTGGTTTCACGCCACAATACAAGGCTTTGCAGGCATTATGGGAAAGCTATCGTGCGCGTGGTCTGGTGGTGATTGGCGTGCCAAGCAATGATTTCGGCGGTCAGGAACCGGGGGCTAACACCCAGATCAAACAATTCTGTGACATAAATTACGGTATTGATTTTCCGATGACGGAAAAGGTTTCGGCAACTGGGCCAGATATGCATCCCTATTATCAGTGGGTTCGCAAAGCTGGCGGAAAGCTGGCGATGCCACGATGGAATTTTTATAAACATCTGATTGATACTGAGGGCAATTTCGTTACTTGGTTTGCATCGACCACCGCGCCAGACGCACAGAAAATACGTAACGCCATCGAAAAGCTTTTGCCGAACTAGATGATGGCATCAATCACCTGATTTATGCTGGCAAAAGGGGTTTTGTCTTTCCTATCGATAGCGGCGCGTTCTAAACTATGCGCGTACAATCATTCATAAATATCCGGAGCCTGTCATGTCGCTGATCCTTCATCATTACCCACAATCCCCCGTTGCGCACAAGACACGCATGGCATTGGGCATTGCAGGCGCAACATGGCAAAGTGTCGAAATTCCGCGCATTCCGCCTAAACCTCTGCTGATGCCGCTGACAGCGGGGTATCGCCGGACACCGGTGTTGCAGATTGGGGCTGACATATATTGTGACAGCCAGAATATAGTCCGTGCCTTGCAAGAACATGGCTGTCCAAACAGCCTGTTTCCGGATGGGGTGACAGGTCGTTCGATGATGATGGCGTCTTGGGCTGAAAGCACACTTTTTGATCTGGCTGTACGCGTGGTTATCACCAATGCGCTGGATACAGCGCCTGCCGAATTTATTGCTGATCGTGGTGCGCTTTATTTTGAAAAAGACTGGTCACCTGAAAGCCTGCGTGCGGCGTTGCCTAGCGTATTATTGCGTCTTCAGGCTGGTCTGGCTTTGGCTGAATTCCAGCTTGTCGCCAGCGATGGTGTATTTCTGAACGGTGACACGCCCTGCTACGCTGATGCGGCAATAGGTTATATTGCGTGGTTTTTACGTGGCCGCTGGGAAGGCGGGCCGGGGTTCCTTGGGCCATTTGAACAGGTCTGCAAACTTGAAGCTGCTCTTGCTGATATTGGTGAAGGTGCCAGCACTGATCTATCGGGCGAGGATGCAATTGCGATCGCCAAAGCTACGTACCCAGCCTCACCAACGGGGGTTTCGGTGCCTTTTACCGCTGGCATGAAAGAAGGGCATAGGGTCGCCATTCAACCGCATGGCACGAACGCTGACCCACAGGTAACAGGCACTTTGCGCTATCTTGATGCTACCCGCGTGTCTATCGATCATGATTCGCTGGAAACAGGGCCGGTGGCGGTGCATTTCCCGATTGCCGGATATGATGTACGCCCATTTTAACCTGTATGTAAATCTAACCTGCTATAAACAGAGCGATGCAATTTTTGCATCACCACATTGCATAACTAGCACTTCTTTTTGGCACGGTATGCGCGCATAAAGCCCTTGCAAGGAGCGCTCCTCCCTCCAATCCGGTTACTCTCCAGTTTCCATGCGCTCCTTGCCGAATCTCCGTTAACTTCCCCTGGCTGTTTTACAGACCAGGGGTTTTTTCTGGTCACATTCTTAACCCGCTCTTGACCTTGCGATGTGATCGTTCCACAACAAGTCACGTTTCTTGCGAGGTTGCTTATGAAAATCACTATCAAGGATTCACCGCTCCACGGGCTTGGTGTTTTTGCTGTAGAGGATATCGCCGCTGGAAGCACCATCGAACGATGCTTTTATCTTGTGATTGACGATGATGATCTGCAAAGCACGAACCGATTGAATGATTATCTGTTTACCAGTCCGGATGACCCAAATGACTATTTGTGCGTCATGGGATGCGGCATGGTTTATAATCATGGCAATCCGGCCAACGCCGAATGGCAGATTGATGATGACGATAACCGGTTTGTCCGTTTTTCAGCCCTGTGCGATATTAAAGCGGGTACTGAAATTCTGCATGATTACGGGTCTGACTATTGGACGACACGCGCCGAAACCTGATTTTTGCCATATAAAAACGCTATGCCCTACAGCAAAGCTTTGAAATCTGTATAATTTACGATAAACAAAATATAGCTATCAGATATGGAGGGTCGTGTGATGACAGGTCATATTTTTGAAACATATAAGCATGATTTTGAACGTGACGGTTTTGTCATGATGCAAGACGCGCTTACCGCGCAACAAGTGCAGGATATGAATGCACAATTGCGTGAATGGGTTGATGAGTCACGAAACTATAAAAAAAACTATGGACGCATCGCTGACGGGCGCCCCCGTTTTGATGTTGAACCAACAAGCCACAGCCCGGAAACGCCCGCATTGCGCCGTATTTCGGCACCTATCGAAGTGTCTGATGTCTATCTTGATGTGATGCGCAATAACGCGGCGCTGGATCTGACCGCGCATATTTTTTCACCTAACATAAAGCTGCATGCCACTAAAATTAATCTGAAATTGCCTGGTTCAGGCACTGCGGTGAAATATCATCAGGATTTTCCCTTTGAGCCACATTCGAATGATGATGTGATGACGGTACTGTTTTTTCTGGATGACGTTACCTTGGACAATGGCCCGCTTGAAGTCGTGCCCGGAAGCCATAAAGGTGCGATTCATTCATTGTGGCAGGATGGCGTTTTCACTGGCGCTGTTGATGCTGGCATTGAGGTCGATGTAAGGGCAGGCGCGCTGAAATGCACAGGTAAAGCGGGTGATGCCTGTCTGATGCATTCGCGTCTGTTGCATGGATCATTGCCAAATATGACTGATGCGGCGCGCTGTCTTTATATTGTGACCTATGTTGCCGAAGATGCTATTGCGCTGGATCGTAATCCCATCCCGCATAAATATGATGGCGAGGTTGTGCGGGGGCACTATACAGGCCGCGTGCGTAGCACGTCATTCGAAATGGAAATGCCCGAATATCCCAAAGAAGCTTCCTTTTTTGGCCAGCAATCAAAAGTCGGATAGGGCGCCGAACCAGATTGATGCCCGATATACATATGCCCCGCCAGTGCCGCGCCTAACTACGCTTGGCCAGCCATTCTTCGGTTGAACAGGTGGGATGCGGGCGCAACAAATCGATTGGCGGTGCCGTCCGGTCGATAACAAGCTCGATTTCGGCTTCCGTTTCGTCCTCATCGGGATTCTGAGCATAGCGCCGGTTATTTGGCCGTGCCATATTGTCCCTTATGTTCATAGAATTGATCCGCATAACAAGAATAATAACGACGCATATCACTTATATTTTAGGCCGTGTATGGGCGGTTTATGTGTAAAGGGGCATGACCGCCTGCACCGATGGCCGCGCCCGCATCATCGCGTCATGTTGTTTCAGTTTTGGAAACTGATCCAGCTCTACACCGTCGCCACCAAACCAGCGAACAATAAGTGCCAGATAGGCGTCACATAGCGAATAATTGTCGCCCATAACATAAGGACCAGTGAAATAGTGATCCTCAATCATCTGGGCATAGCGGGTCATGTTATCAGTGACCTTTGCTTTCATGCTGGCCTGTGCTGCTTCATCATCTGCCCAGCGATAGCCGCGATGGCGGTGCGCATGGGCGACATGCACTGTTGAAGCGATAAACATATTAAATGCCTGTGCCTGCGCAAGCAAGAAAGGGTCGGTTGGTGCCAACTGCTTGTCTGGATATAACTGGGCAATATACAGCAGAATCGCCGGATTCTCGCTGAGGATTCCTTGTGGCGTGACCAAAGCTGGAACGCGTCCCTTGGGATTGATCGCCAAAAAGGCTGGCTTGTTCTGCTCACCCGTTTCAAAATTAATATGCGTGGCGTTAAATTCTGCACCGGCATCATACAGTAATATATGCGGGGCATAGGCACAGGACATCTTCGAATAATAGAGTGTAAGCATGATACATAATATCCTTCTTATCTATGCGGTATCTAATGATAGTTTCACCATCAGTTCAAGGGAAACAGCCTTCCCCATACTAGGGGTGATTTTCCAGCGCGGCACTAAATTCTGTGGCCACCATATCAATGCGCTTTTCTAACCACTAACTATCGCAAACATGTCATGCCGCATTCGGTTCGACTATAGACATCAACTACTATATAACATGCCGGTTAATTTATCGCTGTTTGGGGTATGGGATGAAAGCGTTACTGTTTGGGTCAATTGGTGTCATTGCAGAAACCTCTGAATTACAGCGTCAGGCCTATAATATGGCATTTGCCGAGCATGGTCTTGATTGGTATTGGAATGTCGCAAATTATTGCAGACTTCTTAACGATCCGGGCGGCGTGAAACGTTTGACCTTATATGCAGGTGGAAGTGTTGCGCCTGATCTGATCCAAAGTATTCATCAAGCGAAAGAAGTCTTTTTCGAGACGCTGATGATGAAAGGCATCGCACCGCGCCAAGGTGTTGTCAGTTGTCTTGAAAATTGTGCCAAGCAAAATATCAAAGTTGGCTTCATAACAACTACATCTCAACGAAATATCGACAATCTGGCAAAGGCATTGTCGCGTCACATTGACTTTACTTGTTTTGATCTGATCACAACAAAAAAGGACGTGCTTGAGGAAAAGCCCAATAGTGCCATCTATCGGTTTGCAGTCACAAAATTAGGCGTTGCACCCGAAGATGCTGTTGCCATCGAGGATACCGAACCTAATCAGGAAGCCGCGCTTCAGGAACAAATCCTTTGCTACCTTTATGCTGGTGAATACGCAACCACGCGCCATAACATCAACGCGGTTAAAAATCTGGATATTATCAGCAATCATATACGCTAAAGGCATGCCAGTGCCGCCATCTGGCATATTTTGGCATCAAAGTTGCTATTTGTGGGGGGGTGAGAGCTGGCTGAGTTGGCTCCTTAACCTACAAAAACTTCGTCAAACCTAGTGGTTGCGGATGATTCTACCTCTTATCCTTCCGTCTGACATCATCCTGAAGTCATTAAGGATAATTTCAATTTCAACACTATCAAAAATTGCTGAAAAGCTGAACTAACATCAATCAGTGACGCTTTATGCGTCATCCATCTTTTGTTGTGCCAGCACGATAATCACGCCAGCGGCAATGATAAGAGCAATGCCAAGAGCACTTATCGTGTTGGGCACGGCACCCCAAAACAGCCAGCCAAAAAACCCCACTGAAATAAGATAGGCATACTCATAGATCGCTGCATAACTCGTTTTGGTCAGTTGATAGGCGCGCGTCATCAAGGACAAGGCCGCGCAGGCGCCAGCCGCAATGATAGCCATCCAAAACCAAAACACGCCATCGACAGTTTGCCAGCCTCTGAACAGAAATGGCGCTTGATCTAGCAAATCGGGCGATACCGGAAAGAGTGTTAAGGCTGATGTCCCGATTGCACCACATAATCCAATGCTCACAATAAAACTCATCAGAATGGCGAGCGAACTTTCGTCTTGAAGATACCGATAGGTAATGATTGACCCCATGGCATAAGACGCCCCCGCGATGATCGGCAACATATGATAAATGGCAAAGCCATCTCTGCCTGGTTGTAAAACCAGAATTACGCCAATTGTGCCAATCAGAACCGCTATTATGCGGCGCCAACCAATGCGCTCTTTAAACAGAATCATTGAAAATAACAGAACAAAAATAGGTGATGTGAACAGGCCTGCACCCGCTTCGGCAATAGGCATCATCGGCATGACGCTGAAATAAAGCAGAATCGATGTCACCATGAAACCTGTTCTGGCCAGCATGGGTTTCCAATGACGTGGCATGACGGAAAGCCCAAAAACCCTGCCAAGCAGAGCCACCATTAGAACAGCGAAAAGTGACCGGCTAAAATGAAACTGGCCAACACCAACCTGATCGGAAACCAGTAATGTCAAATTGTCCGAGAACCCGAAAATAGAGATGCCCGTAACAAGAAGGACAGCGCCACGTTTTGATGCCGGCATCGTGCGTAACCAAGTCCACATTGCATTTCCATTTCACCAAAACCAGAAGTGGTTTTGAATTTTCCAATGACCAACATTATTAAGCTGTTGATGTATCATGATACAAGCTTAAATCACACAAATGAATAATACGCATGTCATCAATAACTAGCCATGCATGTTGCTGGTCATGACACGGACCTAAGGGGATTGATTGTACGTCATTCTGTACGACACCTGACCTGTTAGCACAATAAATGCTAATATATCAGTCATGTAGGTGAAGCAATGGTGCTGGCGGAGAGACTCGAACTCCCAACCGCCCGATTACAAATCGGGTGC
>NZ_CAXBVX010000105.1:0-6921 GCF_963979125.1 uncultured Candidatus Puniceispirillum sp. | reverse complement strand
CTGTCCATGAGAACAGCAGGAACGCCGCCCAGAAAACGCCAGTGATACGATCATCAAGGTTGGTAGCCATATTTTCGGACCATGGCAGATTGGCCGCGCCAGATTCAAGATCGAGCCCGCCAAATAATGGAAAATCAGGGAATGCCCAATAAATCCACCATCCAAAGAAGAAGAACGTCACCGTGACCAAAGGAATGATCATGATGTTCTTCATTAATGTGTGAAGATGGTTCTTGTGACGGCTTGCGCCTACTTCATACATGCAGAACCCGACATGAATGAGAAACATAAAGACCACAGTAACCCAATAATAGAACTCAGTAAAAATTGTGGTCAGTGCATCTAGGTTACCGACCATTATTACCTCCTATAGTTGTGTTTTTTGAATTATATTCACTTATTCTCCAGATAATGTTTTCACGAAAATGTAATAAGTTATTGTGTCGGCTTACGTGTAAATGTCAACCAATCTTGATTTAAATCAATTCAGACGGCATGCGCCAGGGCTGGACAGCTATCACTGATTTTTGGTGTCGGATGGATTATCTATTTATCTATAGAATTTCCCGGTTCAGTCGTAATAGAAAGCATGAAATTGATAATCAGCCTGCACGTCCTCAGGCTAGTTCTATAATAAGTTACGGAGTCACGTGTGGAGCCGGCAGAGTCATATCTTGATGATCCTTTGACGGCTGAAACGCTTTGGCGCTTGCACCGCATCAGGTCACGTCTTAACCGTGCCATTGACGATACTGAACTGCCCGAAACGCAAATTGATATAGATGATTTGGTGCCTGTTGCTTTGCGTGGTTTTCAGCTTGGGCGCACGATTATACGCGCAGGCAAGTTTTTTGCCGCCTTTGCCGTGATCGCCGGTTTTGTGCATGTGGGGCTGATAGCTTTGCCTGTCCTAAGCCAGAGTGTTTTGAAAGGCGGGGTGTCAGGCGTTACCGTTGGCACCTTTGATGGCGGTGGTACGCAACTGACGCTGGTTTCGCATTTATCGGATCAAACTGCGGCACCACGCGAATATGTGGCGCAATATTTCACCCCGACTGTTACAGGAAGCTATACGTTTGGATTGTCATCAAGCAATGAAGATACCGTTCTGATTCTCTATGAGAATAGTTTTGACGACACATCACCGCGTACAAATGCAGTCGAAATAAATGATGATGTTTCATCAGCACCCTATGGCGCAGGTGGTGTCGTTATGGGCGTCTGTGGCGCACAACTCAGCTATTGCCCCCGGATCACCTATAATCTGACAGCAAATCAGGTTTATTATATCGTTGTTACGTCTTATGCGCCCAGCATGACGGTGTCGGATGGGGTTAATTTCTATATTTATGGTGAACCAGTCGTCATTGGTACAGCCGCAGAAGAAGCAGAAGCAGCCGCCGTTATTGTGGCGTCAAAAGTGTCTTTGAAACAGGCAATCAGCTTTGAAGCGTCGCGTCTTTTGAATAATTTCATGTCTTTTGATGGGCGGTTTATCCGTGATGCGCGTACGCGTCATATCGCGGCGAAAAACAAGGCGGCGCAGGCCAAAGCACAACAACGTCAAGCCAAATTACAGCTGGCAGCCGACAAGAAAGCCCAAAGCCAACGTCCAGAGCTAGCGCTATTGTCCCGCAATGCAACAGGCGTAACTATAGAAGGAAAGGTTACCGACAAAGAGCGCGATCTGAACGGTGCTTTGACAAAAAAACTTGATAAGACAAGTGGAACAGCCGAAGCCATTCTGTTTGGCGATTTTCAATATAGCAAACAAAAGGATGGAACGACGTCAGGCCATGTGAATACCAAACTGGCTTGGGAAAAGAAAATTGGCTCCAGTCAGACAAATGGCATTTTTGTCGGCTCGAATCTGGGCTCATCCCATATCAAAGGGGCTTTCCCAGGGCGTAATCGTTTTGCTGGATTGTCGATTGGTGCCTATACGATCTGGTCACCATTGAAAGATTTACATATATCTGGATATGCCACCCTTGGCGGTACGGCAAACAGTCTGAAGGTGAATAACGGTAGCAAGGAACTGATCAGCACCTTTACCATGCAAACCGCATCGATTGGACTATCAACAACCGGTGTGATGAAGATTTTTCGGATGCGGCGTAACCAGCCAATGACAGATTTCAGCGATCCACGCGCTCAGTATGATTTTGTGATGGCACAACATGCACCCGGGTTTGAAATATGGCCGACAATGGACATTCAATACGGCATTTCAAAAATTAGTGGGCATGATGCTAAATCGATTATTTCGGGTTCCACTGACATGCTGACTATGGATGCGGATACAGTGCGCGCTTGGAATTTACGCATTAGCCCAGAGATCAAGTTTAATATCGACTCAATGAATGAAATAATGCCCCGGAACAAATTTACCTTTGCACCCAGCTTGATGTGTCAGCGTGTTCGCTCTTCAACCAAGACTAGCGCCTGTGGTCTGGGGCTGGGGCTGTATCTATCCGATGCAGATGAACGCCATAAATGGCTGAAATTCGAGATCCAAAATCTAGATTCGCAAAAAGACTTGTCAGGCTCGATAAATCTAACGGTTCCGTTTTAACCCAATGGCTAAATGGCTAGGCAACATCTTTTGGTTCGTTGCGTCCAGCCGGGGTAAAGCGAATTTTTATCCCATGTTCGGATAATGTCAGATAGGACAAGGTTGTTTTGTTCTGTAGCTCAAAATGGGTGATACCCATGAGTACTTTAGTGCCCATTACCTCGAGCGTTTGGCCAGTGCCATTGTCACGTAAAAGATCGCCTTGTTGAAGCACAGGGAATCTCCATTTCCGAATTTGGGTAAAAGTATATTGATGTGTTGGTATAGCAAAACTGTTATGCCTTGGCTATAGCTTAAAATTGTATTTGCATATATATATTTTACCAAATTTAGCGGGCGATTTATGGCATGATGTCTTCTTTCAGATTATTGATTTTTTTTGTTTTTATCTTGATCGGTAGTGGGCACGCCTTTGCCACGACAATGACAATTATCGAATATGCCAAAAATCCTTTTGGACAGGTTCTGTTTATGCGGCACGCGCTGGCACCAGGTACAGGTGATCCGGGTCATTTTGAAGTTTCCGTTTGTGCTACGCAGCGGAATCTTGATGAGGTAGGCCGCCAGCAAGCTCGTGATCTTGGCGCACACATGACAAAGCTTGATCTGTCCTTTGCGTCGGTTTTTTCCAGTCAATGGTGTCGTTGTCTGGAAACCGCAACGCTACTTGAGCAAGGTAAAGTCATAGAGTTACCCGGGCTGAATTCATTTTATCAGAATATTGTTCCGCGCGCCGAAACATTGCAAAGTCTGCATCAGTTTTTAGACAGTCTGGATAATAAGAATAGTCCAGTCTTGATGGTAACGCATTTTGTGACCATTAACGCAGTGACAGGTATTAGCGTATCTAGTGGTGGGGCCGTTGCCTATGATGTGGTGACAGGCGAAGCTGTCGAAGTTATCTTTTAAGCAGATAGAAGCAGGTTTTTATGAGCATTTTTCTAGTCATTGTTCTGGCAGGCGTTGTTGCATGTGCCGTGCTTGATTTATGGCAAATATGTTTGCAGCGTTTTGTCGGTATTCCAGCCACCAACTGGGGGGTGATTGGACGCTGGCTTATCATCGCACTAACCAAAGGCAAGATCGTCAATGACGCGCTTGATGACACACCAGCCATAAAATACGAGGCCGCGGCAGGCTGGGCATTGCATTATGCGGTGTCGATTGGCTATAGCGTTATTTTTGCAATGCTGATGTATAAAACGCCGTATCTGGATACAACATGGCTGGACGGTGTCTATTTCGGTGCGGCCAGTGTTGTCGTGCCATGGTTCATGTTTCTGCCCTGTCTTGGGAAAGGTGTATTGGCACGCAAAACACCAAAGCCATTATTCGTATGTTCGGTGGCTTTGATCGGTCATATTATCTTTGGTATTGGGATGGCACTAAGTTTCGGAATATTTGGGTCATGATTTTCATAAGACAAATGCGAGACGGGCATATCCCGTTCGGGCAGGGGTGACGTCTTGCCGTTACATGAATGGATGTCATTAGTATTTCTATGTCTGATGGGGGCGATGTCACCCGGACCAAGTTTGCTTGTCATTCTGGCCTGTACGGTGGAAGGGGGCAAACCATCAGGCATCATGGCATCGGTTGGCCACGGCATAGGCGTGTCTCTTTACGCGGTTGTGACAGCCACAGGGTTAGGGCTATTGCTACTTGCCAGTCCGGTTGCGCTGGGCGTGTTACAGTTTCTAGGCGCATGTTTTCTGTTTTACATCGGTTGGAAGCTTTTTTTTAGCGCCCTGCGCCCTAGATCCGTACATGTTGAAGCCAAGGCCATGCCGCTTAGCCACATGTTTCGTGATGGCTTTCTGATTGCCGTTTTTAATCCCAAAATTGCGATCTTTTTTCTATCGGTGTTCAGCCAATTTTTAAGCCCGGGACAGTCTGGCATTGTGCATGTGCAAATGGCGTTGGTGGCAGGGGTGATCGACACGCTTGTTTATGTCTGTGTGGTGCTGTTGGCAAGTAGCCCTGTGATAAACAAACTTCTGATCGGACAAAACCGATATAGAGATTTATCAATAGGTGGTTTTCTGATGCTGGTGTCTCTGGGGCTTATCGTTAAGCAACTATATGTTTGATGTCATAGCAGGATCAGATTATGCCCGCTTCGGGTTCAGCCAAATACGATGATATTGCTGGTGCAGGGCTTGTGTGATGCGGTATGCGCTGTCATGCGGGCATCGAATTTTAAATATGTTCGCTATTTCGGGATGTAAGTATCAAATAATAACACCTAACTAATTTAGAGTATTTACAAGCTAACTATATCGCACTTAGAGTCTAAACCAGTATTTTAAGTGACGGAGCCAGTTATGAGTTTAGCGCCAGCCCCAAGACCAGACAATGAAGATCGCCGTGTTCAGGTCGTACAAAACACGGGCATCATTGATACAAATCAAGGTGACATGTTTCGTGTTTATTGTGAGATAGCGAAAGATCTGCTTGGTTATGATGCTGCTATTTTCAGTCTATTTGATAGCGAAGATCAGTGTCACATCGCCAAGATCGGAATGCCGAATAGTGACCCAGATACTAAGGGTAGCCGCAATACCAGCCTATGTGCTTATGTGTTGCTGGAAAGCGAGCCTTTGCTGATCCCCAATATTTGTGAGCATGACGTTTATAACAAATCTCCAGCCGTTCAGTCGGGTGATTTTACTGGTGGCTATGCAGGCTTTCCGGTCATAAATAAGGATAATTATGCGCTTGGCACATTATGTATGTTGAACTGGACGCCAAAGGAAACCGCGCCTGATAAAGTTGAGTTGGTCAAAAAGCTGACCAAGCGGATTGCACATCAATTAGATACGCATACCGAACAAAAAGAAGTCACATCGCAAAAAATCATGAAAGCGATGGATACCTTCTTTGATCGGTTTGAATCATCCAACAACCGTGATTTTAGAAACTTCATGTCATTGTTCAGTGGTTTGCCCGTGCATGCTAGTAAGCTGGATATGTTTGTCGAAGCTGGCATGTGCGAGGTCGATGCAGATGGGCGCGGCAAATTGACAACCGAGGGGCAAAAGTTTCAGGTTGAGATGGGGCTGCAAACCAAAGTCCTGAATAAGGTGCGTGTCGAGGGTGATGCTGCCGAATCAATGGTCAACGATATGCTTAATCAACTGGAAGCGCTATAAAATGTACGCAAAAATCTATCAGTATAAATTCTCCAATGTAAATGAAGCTAAGGTAGCGGCAGCATTCTGTTCGGATTATCTTGGCGGCAAAATAGCTGAATATAAATTCCAAGCTATCAATGTTGCGATTGGTAAAGGCGGCGACCTGTCGATCCTGATCAAGTTCGAAGATATTAATAAGCTGAAGAAATATGAAGAAAAGGCGCAAAGCTTTATAAATGAGCTGAAAGGCAGTTTCGTATTTAAGGAAAATCATTTCGCAGGCGTATTCGTGCTGAATTACGAAGCCGAAGCCAGCGCGAGTGAGCTGAAAATGTCAGGCCCGGTCAAGGTGCTTGACGAAAGCAACGCCTGAAGATTTGAATCATATCTTGAAGCAGGAAAGTCGTGGCGTTAGCCGCGCTTTGCCTGATCCAGAAAACGCCCGCGCAATTCGGCATTGCTGTCGAACACGCCCGTAAAGCGGGTTGTCAGCATCGATACATCAGGTTTGCGAACACCACGTGTGGTCATGCATTGATGTTGTGCATCCATCAAGATGGCTACACCTTTGGGCTTTAAGGCTGTTTGAATGCAATCCGCGATCTGTGCGGTGAGGGTTTCTTGGGTTTGCAGACGTCTGGCAAAACTGTCAAGAACACGTGCCAGCTTGGAAATGCCAACAACACGTTTGTCAGGCATATAGGCAATATGGGCAACGCCTAGAATGGGAACCATGTGATGTTCGCAATGGCTTTCCATACGAATATTGCGAAGCATGACCATATCATCATAGCCTTCGACTTCGTCAAAAGTGCGCTCAAGCATTTCCATCGGATCTTCGGTATAGCCGACGCAGAATTCTTTCCATGCGCGCGCAACCCGTCCTGGTGTACCAACCAGACCTTCGCGCGTTGGATCGTCGCCAGCCCAGCGCAATAGCACCTCAACGGCAGCTTCTGCTTCTTCACGGGTGGGCATGGCGGTCATGTCTGAATTGCCAGCATCTGTATCATGAGAAACTGTTTCATCATTGGCATCGTATGGTGTCATCATCTAATTTGTTCTCATTAAACGGTCAAAATAATTTTAGACGGAACCAAAGTGAAGTTCCGATGGCTATTATAGGCAATTTCTTCGTCATTACGTATGAACATAATGGCAAATATCAAGCCAAAATGTACATTATTCCTTATGGATGAAATGAATGAGCTT
>NZ_CAXBVX010000104.1:0-6926 GCF_963979125.1 uncultured Candidatus Puniceispirillum sp. | reverse complement strand
ATGAACCGGGAGTTGTTTCTTCAACAGTAAGTGATCCAGGTAAAAAAGAATGTGAAACAGTATTGGTGCCATCTGACAATGTAAGAGTTTTGCCAGCAAGGCTTGTGATGGTTGAGCTATCAAAACCTGCTAAAGATTGAATTTCTAAAGTTGAACCATCACCAGCTGTTGTTTCTGCAACGGTAATTGTTTCTCTGTTGCCAAGTGATATTGCTAATGATCCGGTTCCTAAACTTGAAGTTACTGCAGAAAACCCGTCAAAAACTAAAGTTTGACTTGTAGCAAGACTAGATATCTCAATATTACTTGAAAAATTCTTTGCAATTGTTTTGTCAGTGATTTCGATGTCTAGTGAGCTTCCAACGTGAGATGCTGTGAGGCCTGTTATGCTATCTAATGGTGTAAGGGCTGTGTTGAAATCACTGTAGGCTTGTTTGATCTTGCCAACACTAGAAATGTTGACAGTTCTTTCATCTTTACCTTTGGTTATAAGGCTTTCCGTTGGTGCACGTTCAGCCGTCACCAGAGTGTCAATTAACTCGGTGGTATTTAGTCCAGAGCCCACATTTAGGGTGCTTAGATAATCTACTGCCATTTAATCATACCCGAAATTTCATCTCGTTTTGTTAACGGCATAACTTTGCAATATTTATGCCGCTTTAGATAAAATTAATGCAATAGGCCTCTAAACATATTAATGTTTGCTTAAGGAGGCAGGCACGTGGTCATTAAATTGCCCACTAGTATGACTTTTGTTGAATTCTTTTTTGATGCTTGTTTGTTTGAGTGGTAAGTTTAGGTCTCAAGAGTTTTGGTAAATATACCTCTGTTTTGACGTCATTTGTTGCCGTGATTGTGACTGGACTGTTGTTTGGTTTGGTAATGGCGTTAATGTCAAACGGCTTTGTAAAGGGCGTTCAGTATCTCTCTGATGTTCGCGGTAGCGTAAGCGGCCTTGATGTTACAATTGGCACAACCAGCCTATCTTTAGCACCCTTATGTGGATTATTGCTGGCAGTTGTCGCAATTTTAATTATCCGTCGTCTTTTTAAAATCAGCCGGTTTCATGGCCCCGCTGACAGCATTTATGCCGCGCACCGCACTGATAATGAGTTGGATGTTCGGGCGGGCATTGGTTCTACTCTTGCTGCTTTCGTTTCGGCAGCGGGCGGTGGATCGGTGGGTCAATATGGACCACTTGTGCATTTTGGCGCCACGATGGGCAGCTTTATGCGTCAGCATACAGGCGGTATGCTATCAACCGATGTATTTATTGGATGTGGTGTTGCTGGAGCCATTGCGGCTGGTTTTAATGCGCCGATTGCAGGTATTATTTTTGCGCATGAAGCCATTTTACGGCATTTCTCGTTGCGTGCCATTGCCCCAATCGCTATCGCAAGCATTACCGCGGCTGGGGTTAGCAAATGGATGTTTGGTGACAGTTATCTGTTTGCAATGGATAACATCAACGTTGATTTGATCGGGCTGTTACCAGCGGCGTTACTTGCGGGCCCATTATTTGGCCTAATTGCTGTTTTATTCATGATGTCAATTCGACATAGTGCGCGGTTTGCGGCTTCATCTGGCTGGTCACCTGCACGATTGCTTATCACTGCGGCAGTTGGTGCGGGTATTGTTGGGATGTGGGTTCCTGAAGCTCTTGGTCTTGGCACATCTGCGATTTCCGATATTCTGAACTCGGAATCATTACATATAAGCCTGATTTTATTACTTATCGCCAAGATAGGGTTGACCGCACTTTGTATTGGTTTCGGTATGTTTGGTGGTGTATTTTCACCAGCCTTGCTTGTTGGGGCTTCTGCCGGTGCAATTATGGGGCGTATATTTGCAAGCGTCGGTATTTTGAGTGCAGGGCCCGGCATGGCCATTTGTGGTATGGCGGCGGTGGCAAGTGCTGTTATAGGCGCGCCGATCTCCGGTGTTCTGATAATTCTTGAGCTAACCATGAGCTATGAGTTTGCTGTGGCGGCCATGTTGAGCGTTGTAACCTGTTCGATGGTCGCGCACTTTCTGTTCGGTCATTCATTTTTTGACCGGCAACTTCTGGATCGTGGCATTGATGTATCGCTTGGTCGCGGTCACATTGAAATGATGGAAACCTATGTTGCTGACATTGCTCATGATGATTACGTGCATTTAGATGAACTTTGTTCAGCGCAAAATGCGATCAAGATCATGCTTGATGCAAAAGTGACAGAATCCTATGTGCTTGATAAAAATGACAAGTTCAAAGGCAAACTAACCTTGCATCTTTTGTTGGCCGTATCACCTGATAGTCAGGTAATTCAGCATATCGAGTCCAACCCAATATCAATCAAGCATGACGCGTCACTGCAGCAAGCTATCGAAATTGCCAGTAATTTTGTTGGAGAAAATATCCCTGTAATTGACCGGGACAACAATGTGTTGCTTGGTGTTGTAACAGAAGCTGACTTGTTTAAGTTATATCTGGGATTGCAGGGGCGTGTCGCTGATTTAGAACGCGCCTAACGAAACAAAGGCTTGATTAGGCCAGAATATCCACATGATCACGAAAACGCGGTGTTTCTAAATGCATATTCGAAATGCGCGCTATTTTCGATGCTAATGTATTATGTTGATAGGCAGGTGACATTAATGCACGTGCCGCAAGAAATTGCTCGGCTGCAACTGCGGATGGGGCATGTCTTGGATGCCTGATAATCACTGCGGGCTGCTTTTGATATTCTTTCGGCATTACCTGTAAAGGGCTTGTTGCCTCAATTCCCATCACTGTTTGACGCAAACTTGGCACAATGTTTGCAGGTGATAGCCCAGTCATCGCATAAGCGTTGGCAGGTTTTGACGCTGCAACTGGCGGTATAGCTTGATTTGCTAAAGTATTGATCATGTATTTAGCAATACCACAACTGTGTCAAAATGCAAGAAATAGGAGCTAAATTCGTCTATGAGCTACAATAAAATGATGCATGCTTATAAAAAATCTGATCAAGACGCTATTGTTGAGTCAGATGATCCTCATGCAATGGTTTTTCTTATGTTTGAAGAACTGTTAAGGGCGATGAACAAATTTGTCGTGAATGTAGAGGATCCCAAAGGGTCTCCAGAGGAGCGCTCTAAGGCGTTATCACGCTCATTGAGTATCATCTATGGGCTACAAACGAGCCTCAACTTCGAAGATGGTGGTGAAATTGCTGAAAATTTGTTTCGGCTTTATGAATATGCACGAATTCAGCTCATCACCGACTCAGGAAATAATAAAATTGAAGGAACTAAGGTTGCTATAAGCGCATTGGATGAAATTTGTGATGCATGGGGGACAATAGGAAAGGTAGCTACATGAAAACCGTTATAAAAACCAAACAATATCCAAACAATCTAGCACTGATAAAAGAGTTTGAGGTGCTAAGCCATGAAATTGATGATGCAATCAATAGAGCCGATTTTGCGGCTATTGAGGTTTTAGATCAATCGCGCCGAAATCTGGTGAGTAAAATGGAAGTGCCGCAGGATGCTACCACCGAGGAGCAATGGTTCAAGATTGCAAGACGTTGCGTAGAGCAGAATGATGCTGCCAAGGAAAAGGTTCTGGGTCTTATGGCTGAGTTACGCCACAACACCGGATCAAAGTTACGTCAGTTAGGCGGCTATCGTCCAAGCTAGTCGATGTTTTCTAGGGTGCTTGACTGAGCCACTGGCTTTTCGATCATTAATTTTTTCATTTTTTCAATCAGCGTGGTTCGCCGTAATTTCAGCGCGGCAGCAGCTTGGCTAACCATGCCGTCGCTTTTTTCCAATGATGCTTCAATCAAAACTACCTCTATATCGCGGAGATGTCTTCGTAGATCAATAGTTTCAAAATAGCTAAACCAATCCCGATAATGTGAAGGGTGGGGCAGGGGCGCATCTTCAGGATCGCCAATTCCGCCCAATGAAATACCACTCAAATCATCTGCGGCATCCCAAATAGCATTCATTTCTTCTTCACGGTCGGGAACCTTCAGCCGCAATAGATTCTCTCTGACCTGGGTACCGGAAATACTTTTGCCAGCGAACAGCACAACGGCGCGCTCCACTACATTTCGTAACTCGCGCACATTGCCTGGCCATGTATAACGGCCTAGCTCGGTATATCCACTTTCAGATATTTCAGGGGGAAGAATATTTTCATACTCGCTCATTTGCGCCAAAATGCGCTCAACGATTTGTGGAATATCTACCGTGCGTTCAGCTAATGTAGGCACTTGGATAGGGAATACATTGATCCGGTAATACAAGTCAGCGCGAAAAGAGCCGTTATCTACCTTTGATGGTATATTCTGGTGCGTTGCACAAATAAGGCGGAAATCAACCTTTACATCCTTGCCACCACCAACGCGCTGGATTGTTCGATCTTCCAGAGCGCGAAGTAGTTTTGATTGCAAGGATAGAGGCATGTCCCCAATTTCATCAAGAAACAGAGTGCCGCCTTCGGCCATTTCAAACCGGCCTTTGCGGTTTTTGTCGGCACCTGTAAAGGCGCCTTTTTCATGTCCAAATAATTCGCTTTCAAGCAATTCACTTGGAATGGCGGCACAATTTACCGAAATGAGATCCCCGGTGCGATTGGAATTATTATGCACGGCGCGGGCAACTAATTCTTTACCGACGCCTGTTTCACCAAGCACAAGTACGGTTGTCGATGACGGCGCCACTACCTCGATTAGCTTTTTTAAGTCTTTAGAAGCGGCTGAGCTGCCAACAATAAGCTCATCTGTTTGGTGCACGGTAAAAATTCCTTTGAAAAACACATGTGTCAATATTCTGTTAGTAATTCCTTAACAATTCAAGCAAAACGTCAGAATTTTGAATAGTTTTTTTCAGCAAAACTTTCAAAAAAAATAGCAATGAAAACAATGCTTAATAAAAAAAATTAATACATTATTAAACTTGGCAAGGTTCTTGCCTTACTTCGGTGACAACAATTTTTAACCGAAGGCGAATATTATGGGCTCAATTCACTTGGAAATCGATAGCTTCGACGCCGCAACGCGCCTAGCTGAAATATTTAAAGACCGCATGCTTACATTCACGTCGAAGATTGATAGTAACGCGTCTGGCGATGGTGAAAATCAGGGGCGTGCGCATGCCTATGTTTGTTCAGCAGCGTTTGAAACCAAATCAGGTGGTCAGGAAACTATTATTGCGCTTGGTCGAAAATATCGTGCCAGTCAAGTCCTTGTCGTCAACGAGAACCAACCTGACTTTTCCATAGAGGAACAGTTTGGCGGTAAATTCATCCGCGTATCTCTCCCTGTGAAAACAACGACGCTTGCTGACGCTTTGGCGGACCGCGCCCTTGATTATGGTTTGCAATTGATCGCCACATTGTTGTCAGGTGAAAAAAATGTTGCCGCAGGTGATAGTTCCAGCTTCGAGTTGCTGAATTTAGCCAAGAGAGTTGCAAGTACAGATGTAACGGTGTTCGTAAACGGCCCTACCGGAACAGGTAAAGAAGTGCTTGCAAAATTTGTACATAATCATTCGACACGCACTGCTGCCCCTTTCGTTGGAGTGAATTGTGCGGCTATTCCTGAAAATATGCTTGAGGCGATCTTATTTGGTTATGAGAAGGGTGCCTTTACGGGGGCATCTACCTCAAATAAAGGCATCTTCCGCGCGGCCGACAGTGGCACGCTTCTTCTTGACGAAATTTCAGAGATGCCTCTTGGTTTACAGGCTAAACTTCTGCGTGTGCTTCAGGAAAAGGCAGTTACGCCTATCGGATCGCAGACTGATATTCCGGTTGATGTTCGCGTCATTGCCACAACTAACCGTGACATGGCGCATGAAATCCGCACAGGCGGCTTCCGCGAAGATTTGTATTACCGGTTGAATGTGTTCCCACTGAACACAATCAGTGTTGCTGATCGCGCTTTGGATATTGTCCCTATTTGCACATTCTTGATGCGTCGCCACTGCCCTGAAATCTCAAATATTCCATGGCTAACAGATGGCGCCGTTGAAAAGCTGACCAGCTATGCCTGGCCTGGCAATGTTCGCGAACTTGAAAATGTTCTTCAGCGCGCCTTGGTGCTGGCAATGGACAATAAAATCACGGCAGCCGATATCGTGACTGACGACGTCATTCACAACATGAATCGACAGCCGCTTACATCGAATAGCCTGCAGAATGTTGCAGTTGGCTAAGGAGATTAGACAATGACATCTATCGGACCAGTTGGAAGCAATATCTCTAGCTTGCACGCACAAGTTTTAAAGCGTGCAGAAGCAGCCATGAACAAAGAACCAGATACCGGTTTTTCAGATCGGATCGGTGATGCTTTGAAATCGGTTGCGGATACGCAAACAAAATCGGCTGAATTAACCAAAGCCTTTGAAATGGGCACTGAAAATGATCTGACGAAAGTCATGATTAATCAGCAGGTTTCATCACTTGGTTTCCAGATGACTTTGAATGTTCGTAACAAGGTACTCAGTGCTTACAAAGACATCATGAATATGCCGGTCTAATCCGCATAGACTTTTAAATTTCATTAGCCACATTGGCGATTAAACAAGAGAGATTAAAATGGCTGAAGCAGCAAATATGGGTGACGCAAAAGCAGATGGAACAACCGTTGCTGTCAAATCGGACACTGGCATGCTCTCGACAGTAAGACGGTTTACAGCAGACCCTGCAGTGCGCAGAGCCGTGCCTACCTTTGCGGCTATTGTTTTTGCTGTCGCAGGTCTTTTTGTCTTTGTTTTCATGCAGGCACCACAGCGCACAACATTATATGCGTCTTTACCTGAATCCGAAAAGGCACGCGTTGTTGAAGCGCTGATCAATTCTGGCGTCGAGGTTACTCTTGACCCAACAACAGGTGATGTGCTGGTGCCAACAAGTGATTTCCATGAAGCAAAGATGAGTCTTGCGGCGCAGG
>NZ_CAXBVX010000103.1:0-7167 GCF_963979125.1 uncultured Candidatus Puniceispirillum sp. | reverse complement strand
TATAGATAAAAGCCAAATTCAATCTGCGCGTAATGCGATACCTGCAATCACAACGCAACCTGCGCTAAAACCAACCCGTCATGTCTAATGAGGCTGTCATATCTGAGGCAAAATTGCCTAGGCGAGACCTTTATCGCCCATCAGCATATATTTCTGCGCACGATCAGCAATTAACTCTTTGCCACTCATGCCAGCCATAGATTTAAGCTGGTTTTCAAACGAGTCGCCCAATGCCGTGATCGCTGTCGCCTGATCACGATGTGCACCGCCAAGCGGTTCGGTCACAACATCATCAACAACGCCTAGCTGTTGCATATAATCTGATGTAATCCGCAAGGCCTCGGCCGCGTCCTTGGCATGTTCGCCACTACGCCACAAAATTGAGGCACATCCTTCAGGCGAAATCAGACAATAAATTGCATGTTCAAACATCACAACACGGTTACCTGCCGCCAGCGCAATGGCACCGCCAGAACCACCCTCGCCAATGATCGCCGCTACCATCGGCGTTGGCAGACGCATACAGGCACGGATCGATGTTGCAATCGCTTCGGCCTGACCACGTTCTTCGGCACCGCGTCCTGGATAGGCGCCAGCAGTGTCAATAAAGCTGAGAACAGGCAAACCAAAGCGGCCAGCAAGTTCCATAAGGCGGGTCGCTTTGCGATAACCTTCGGGGCGCACCATACCGAAATTGCATTTAATGCGCTCTTCGGTTGTGCTACCTTTTTCGGTACCCATGACCATAACAGACTGGCCGCGGAAACGCGCCATACCCGCGATCACCGCATGGTCTTCAGCATAGTTGCGATCACCCGCAAGCGGGGTAAAATCTTCGAATAGCTGATCGACAATGCCACGCACTTTCGGGCGTTCGGGATGCCGTGCGACCTGTACCTTTTCCCAAGCACCTAGCTTTTCATATGTTTGCTTGAGTTCGCGTTCAATACGGGTCTGTAATTTACCAATTTCGTCCGCAATATTAATATTGCCATCCGTCGTCATATGACGGAGTTCTTCAACCTTGCCTTCAAGGCTGGCAATGGGTTTTTCGAAATCAAGAAAATGTCGCATGCATAAATCCTAATAAGTACATTTTTATATTAACTATCTTGCGTCTTTGTGGCAAGGGGATGTGCACTTGCCACCAAACCGGCAAGGCGATCAGGGCGTGTCGCGGTATAAATTTGTGTTGTTGTAATATCAGCATGACCAAGAAGCGTTTGCAGACTGCGCAAATCAGCACCGCGATTGAGCATATGCGTTGCAAAGGAATGGCGCAGCACATGCGGACTGACACGGTCAGGATTGATTCCCGCAGCCCCTGCCAGTGATTTCAGCAACGCCGAAAATTGATGCCGTGTCATTGGCCCATCACCCATTGGGAACAGATAGTCGGACAAAAGCGCCGCCGCATTACGGTCACGTATCTCGATCCAATGGTGCACCGCAACCTTTGCCGCATTCCCCAATGGCACGACTCGTTCACGGCCGCCTTTGCCTGTCACCAACAGGCTTTCGGGATTACGCCGAAACTGGGCAACCTTTAGCGCGACAACTTCGCTGACGCGCAAACCCGTTGCATAGAAAATTTCCAGAATCGCCCGCGCCCGCGCCGCCACCCAATCAGGCGTGAGCGCATTTGCCGCTTTCAGCAAGGCGATCACTTCATCCTCGGTCAGACTTTTGGGTGCTGGTGACGGCACTGACGGACTATCAATCCAGCGCATCGGATTATCAACGCGGATATTATCTTCGACAAGCCAGCCCATGAATTGCCGTAGGGCACTGAGCCGTCTTGCAACCGAACGCGCCGACAAGGCACGCTTATGCCACGCATGAATGGCGTGTCGCAAATCCTCTACAGTTGCCATATATAATGTTTTATTCATCACCTGCATGATGACCGCAGCGTCATGTAAATCACGCCGATAGGCCGCCAGCGTATTGGCCGCCGATGCACGATCAGCTGATAAAGCCTGCAAAAACCCGTCGATATGGACACTATCTTCAGGATTGATTAGTGCGGTTTTACCCGACATGCCACCCCCACTTTTGATCCAGATTACGTTGATACAGACTTTGTATTACGGCCTATTCATCAGCCAGCATCATCATCTTGTGTATCTGCCGCAAATTGTGTCATCAGATGCGCCGTGGCGATTTCGCGCATCAGGCCCATAGCTGCCTTTTCCTGTCCAACATCGCGCAGATACTGAATCACAAGACCTGCATCAACCGGATCAATATTGGTAAAATCTGTTGATTGCAGTAGCCAGCTTGCCAGCAAAATGGTTTCGGCGACGCGCTTCTTTTCGGCAGCTTCGCCACAAGCACGCAACAAGACAGGCGACAGTTTTTCACGGCTATAGGCGACATGTGTACCGCTTTGCAACAGGTCAAACCAGGATATGTCTGGGGCATCAATTCCGGCTGCTTGCAAAAGCGGTTGCAGATGCCACGCATCAAGTGTCTGCAAAGTATCCGCTTCCCATTCATTACCCACATCCAGCGTTAGCAAAGTGCGGATATGATAAGCTATCGGGTTGTTGCTTTCCAGAATGGCTGGCATCGTCGTCGGATCAGCCAAAGCCAGAAGAATATCTATATCATCCAGAACCGCTTCATCAGGCAATGTCACGGTTGGAACAGCAACATCTATATTGTCAGCTGCATCATCATTATTCAGTCCAGATGATGTCAGAGTCGCATTATCGGTCATAGCCGCATCGACAAGCACTGGGGTCGTTGTTTGTGATTGCATCACTTCAAGCGCGTTGATTGCCAGTTCGGCATAAAGCGGCAACATCAAGCTACCATTCCCAACTGTGATCTCACGTTTCATCGCCGCGACGATCAGGCCAAAAACCGCATTGCTATCATCAACATCAAGCGCCCGCCACGCCATTGCCGACGTCAGCGCGCTAACTTCGCTATCAAGACGTGCCAGCGCTGATTGAGGATTATCTTTATTATCACCAGCGCTGCGCCATAATTTTCCTGCCTCGCGCGGTGATACAAGACCGCGTTGCAAACCGTCATAGGTCGAAACCATCCGCGCGTCATCGCTAAGATAGCGAAGCGACGTTATCGTTTGCGCCATTTGCGGTGGCATAATGGCAATGCCTTCAATCGGGATCGGGCGGTGCAAGGCTTCCATCAGAATAATATGAATTGTTTCCAGCGTTGTCGGATCAATATCCTCAAAAACCTTGCCGGTAAATAATTCATCAACCAGCCCCATAAAGGTCGGATCTCCCATGCCTGTCGCCGCCAGCACATCAGCGGCAAACCGCGCTGAGCTCATATTGCCTTGAACCGCATCACAGATCACTTTGGCCTGATGCCAGAACGGATCAAGCGTCATTTCAATCTGGGCGGTGACAGTGGCACAGGCGATATCATCACGCCTACTCATCAGATGATGTTCGACAAGCCAGCGTTTCCAACTAGCCCATTTTTCGGTATCGGGAAGCTGTTCAACCAGCACGGCCAAATCGTTCGAACGCCCAGCACGTGCCAGCCATGCCAGCCGTGCGCGCACCAGATCGGCGGCAATCATATTCGCCCCCATGGGCGGCACCGACTGCCGTGCCACAACATCATAAGCCAAAGCCGATATAGTCAAAGATTGATTGGCTACTGCCCCATTCTCCAGCAGAAACGCCGCATTCTTGGCAGGCGTCCCACGCCATATCAAACTATCGAGGGTGCTGTCCTGCGGGGCTGTATCGCTGACGCCAATCGCTGCCAGACCAACATCTGAAATCTTGCGCCGACCAAGCGTAGCGCTGCCATAGGCGGCACTGGTGGTAGCCAATGTCTGAATTTCGGCGTCTGGCTGTGCGTCATTCGCAGTTTTGACCGTAGCATCTTGCATAGCATTGCTATCTATTTGGCTATTGACTGGACTATTGGCGCTTTGGCTGTCTGCTTCAACATCCAATGAAGGCGTAAGCGAAGCATCCGCATCCACAGATTGCGCCTGTGACGCATCATAGATTATGGCCTCGCTTTGACTATCGCCTGCGACCGGTGACGCGGTGCCCAGCGTGATAAGGTCAAGCGGCTTAGTTGCGGCCGCACTAGAATTATCTTGCGCAAAGCTGGCCATTGGCGCCAAAGACGATAGTGACACCGTCAGGGCAAATAGCATCCCTGTGAAAATGGCAGACTGACTATTTTGGAAAATTTTCATTCGGAATTACCTTATTAACAACAACCGTAGGTGCCGGAATCTGCCAGCCTGACAGGGCAATCAATCCTGCTGACGCCAGCCCGATGAAGAAAATCAAAAAAATAGCAATACGTGTCATTTCATCTCCAACTCGTTAGGAAAGGCATTCTGCCTACAATCCTTCGCCCCAATATTGTTTAATCCAATATCTTTTAATAAGGTATGTATGGCCATATTATGTCGTTAATAGGGCAAATATTCTACCCTATTGTACTTTTGACCTGCATATGCACAAAAACTATGCCATTAAACGTCGAAGCTAGGGCATGCGCTTTTGGGATGCTGGCCTATTTCCCTCGACTATAAGTGGGCGTATAAGAAAGACTATGGAGCAAAAAGTGCAAAATTCGCATGAGATGGTAGGATCGCTGACGCAAAGCTATGGCGGCCCCCCAATAACGCGACCTATCGCACTGGTTGGGCTGATGGGATGCGGCAAATCAATGGTTGGACGCAATTTGGCTGCCATGTTCCAGATGCCATTTGCCGATAGTGATACCGCCATTGAACGCGCCGCTGGCGTGACAGTTGCTGATATTTTCGATCTCGCAGGTGAAGCCAAATTCCGTGAAATGGAATATCGCGAAATTGAAATATTGCTTGGTGGTGCCCCAGCGGTCATTGCGACTGGTGGTGGCGCCTTTTGCCAGCCCGACACAGCAGCATTGCTACGTGACAAGGCCTTAGTTGTCTGGTTGAAAGCCCAACCCGAAACATTACTGTCCCGGATCGGCAATGTTGATAGCCGCCCGCTTTTGCATAGCAAACATAGCCAGAAACAAAGTAATGAAACGCCCATTCAAATCCTGACTCGGCTAAACACTATCCGAACACCCTTTTACGAGCAGGCGCACCTGCATGTGAATACCGACGGCCTCAGCAAACGGCAAGCCGCGTCCAAAGTCATGAATGCCATTGCTGATTGTCTCGCTATCACAAATACGTCGAAAGGCGCATAGGTCACATATGCAAAATATTTCAAAGCTCACAGTTGGCCTTGGTGATCGCGCCTATGACATCGTCATTGGCCCTGATCTGCTGGCGCAGACAGGTGATGTTCTTGGTGCGATTGCTGCTGATCGGCATATTGTCATAATCAGCGACCAGCATGTCGCCGCCATGCATCTTGATACATTACAGACAAGTTTGACCAAAACAGCGCGCAAGATAGACGCTTTGACAGTACCCGCTGGCGAAGCCAGTAAATCAATGCCTGTTCTGGCGCAGCTTCTTGACGATATTCTGGCGCTTGGCGTTGACAGGTCAGTTCTATTAATCGCTTTTGGCGGCGGCGTTATTGGTGATCTGGCAGGCTTTGCGGCGGCCAGCCTATTGCGCGGTGTTGATTTTGTGCAGATACCCACATCGCTGTTAGCGCAGGTCGATAGCTCGGTTGGAGGCAAGACTGGCGTTAACGCGGCCAAAGGGAAAAATCTGATTGGCGCCTTTTATCAGCCTAAAGCCGTACTTGCCGATACCGCGCTTCTGGCCAGCCTACCACCACGCGAATTACGCGCTGGGTTCGCCGAAGTTATCAAATATGGATTGCTTGGTGATCGTGACTTTTTTGAATGGCTGGAAGCAAACGGTAAAAACGTGCTGGCACTTGACGATGCGGCGATCGCGCATGCCGTGTTTACATCCTGTGCTGCCAAAGCGCGCATTGTCGAGGCTGATGAACGCGAGGCTGGTCAACGCGCCTTGTTGAATCTGGGTCATACCTTTGCGCACGCCTTTGAAGCTGAAGCGCATTATGATGGCCGATTATTGCATGGCGAAGCTGTTGCGGCTGGTATGGGGCTTGCTTTTGATCTGTCAGTTGCGCTTAATATTTGTAATGGACAGGATGCGCGCCGATGCAAAGCCCAACTGGAGGCAAGTGGATTACCCAGCGGATTATCAAATCTGCCTGCCGGACAGGCATCAGCAGAAACTCTGCTTCGTCATATGAAGCATGATAAAAAAGTCAAAGACGGCACCATGCATTTTGTTCTTGTTAGATCGATTGGCGATGCTTTTGTTAGTGGTGATGTACCACCCGAAACCGTTCTAGCCTTATTGGAGTAGGCCAACTGTGATGAGCGATAGTTTATGGACTATCTCAGCCTTGATTGTAATTCTGATTTTGGCATCAGCGTTCTTTTCCAGCGCCGAAACCGCCTTGACGGCGGCCTCGGATGCGCGGATGCGGCAACTGGCGACCAAAGGCAATAAAAATGCAAAAATTGTCGAAACGTTGCGCGCAGATCGTGAAGGTCTGATCGGGGCAATCCTGATTGGTAATAACGCGGTCAATGTGCTGGCATCGGCAATTGCCACTTCGCTTTTTATCACTCTTTATGGCGAAGCTGGTCTGTTATGGGCGACCATCACCATGACCGTGCTTCTGGTGGTGTTTGCCGAAGTCATGCCCAAGACCTATGCCTTGACCTATGCTGACCGCTATGCCCTGACAATTGCACCTGTGATCCGCATAGTGGTGCTGGTACTCAGCCCTCTATCGCTTGCTATCCGCTGGCTGGCATCAATAACGATTCGTGCCAGATCGGATGATGACACTGACCGTGAAGAAGAACTCAGGGGTCTGATCGAACTACATGGCGCTGATGGTGACGAGGATGATCGCGAAACACAGGCTATGCTGTCTTCGATCCTCGATCTGAACGAACTAACTGTCGAACAAATCATGACGCACCGTGGCAGTGTCAACATGATCAACGCCGATGATGATCTTGACGATATTTTGCGCCGCGTGCTGGAATCCCCGCATACACGCCATCCTGTTTTTTCGGGAACATCAGACAATATTACTGGGGTTCTGCATGTAAAGGATCTGCTACGATCAATCGGCCATATTGGCGAAAAAACAAACGGAAATGGTAATGGTAATGGTAATGGTAATGGTAACAAATTTGTCCAGGACATTGCCA
>NZ_CAXBVX010000102.1:0-7245 GCF_963979125.1 uncultured Candidatus Puniceispirillum sp. | reverse complement strand
GCCTGAATTTGTTATGGTGATTTTGTGCGGATCGCATCGTAATAAGTATCACATACGGTAAAATAATCGCGTATAACCCGCCGCATTGGCCCTAGTGCCATAAAAAACTGGGTAAGGTTTTTCTCATCAGTACCACGGATGTCAAAATTGATGTGCCGCCCTTCAAGGCGCAGATACAGATGAAATGGCCCATAATGATCAGGTAAATCAAAGAGGTTATCCTCAATAATATCATAGATTGCGATTGCGCGTTCCTGCTCAGCTTCGGCACTGCGACGTGGGGCATCAGCCTCGTCAAGCTCGATCTTGACAAGTCGGCGTGCCTGATCACTTTCATGTCCACCATTATTGGACATTGCTTCCCCTCGCTAATGAACGCGGTCAAAACCGTTTAAAGACCAGCTTATGATAATCAGCTAACCAGTCTAGCATAATTATATGTTACTTAGATTTTGTCATCCGTATTGTCATTGACAACGCATGTGCACCAAGCCCTTCAGCTTCTGCAAGAGTTACACCGGCTGGTGCGATTCTGGCAAAGCTCCCTGCATCACATCCCACCAATGTCGTGCGCTTCATAAAATCAACCACGCCAAGACCAGATGAAAATTTTGCAGTGCGCGCTGTGGGCAATACATGATTGGGTCCAGCAATATAGTCTCCAATCGCTTCGGGCGTATAGCGTCCAAGAAAAATGGCACCAGCATGACGTATTTTAGCAGCCCATTCTTCTGGGTCAGCTACTGCGAGTTCCAGATGTTCGGCGGCAATACGGTTGGCGAGTTCAGGCATTTGTGCCATATCAGGCACAGTGATAATCGCCCCATTATCTGCCCATGACTGACCCGCCACTGTCGCCCGATCAAGACGGGGCAACATAGCGGTCACTGCCGCATCAACAGCATCAGCAAAATCAGCATCATCAGTGATCATAATTGACTGCGCAGCTTCGTCATGTTCGGCCTGAGACAACAAATCAGCTGCAATCCACTCAGGATCATTCTGGGCATCGGCAATCACCAGAATTTCTGATGGTCCCGCGATAGAATCAATACCGACAGTGCCAAATACCTGACGCTTTGCCGTGGCCACAAAAGCATTGCCAGGCCCAACAATTTTATCAACAGATGCAATAGTCTGTGTGCCATAGGCAAGTGCCGCTACCGCCTGTGCCCCGCCAACGCGCCATATTTCTGTCACCTCGGCAAGTGCCGCTGCCGCCAGCACCAGCGGATTAACATAACCATCAGGCGCTGGGACGACCATAACGCGGCGCTCAACACCAGCAACCGCTGCTGGAATCGCATTCATTAGAACTGATGATGGATAAGCTGCTTTACCACCAGGCACATAAAGTCCAGCCGCATCAACTGGCGTATAGCGCATAGACAGGGCAACCCCGTCATCATCAAGACTACTAAAATCATCTGGCACCTGCTTTTCGTGAAAAACACGAATGCGATCACGCGCCATCTCAAGCGCTGCCCGCAATGACGGATCCAACGCATCAAGTGCCGATTGCATTTCAGCCTTTGAAATGGCTAGGGCTGCGACTTTGTCCTGTTTGAAACGGTCAAATTCCTCTGTCAATTCAAGTAATGCCGTGTCACCTTCATTGCGGATACGCGCTAGAATAGATGCAACAACATCAGCAACATCTTGGTTTGACTCGCGTTTGCTATCAAGCAATGCCGAAAAATGTGCTTCAAAATTAGCTTGATTATAATCCAGCCTGATCGCCATGGTCGTTATAACTCTCTTCTTTTCTTTGAATTTACGCCCTAAGCAGAGTCATGCGAAGGATGAACTGCTGTTGGTCGGGTTAGGTCAATATCTTCGACAATGACGTCAATTGCCTTAACCAGCAATTTTATCGTTGCGTTACCTGAAAACAACAAACTTATCGTCCATTTTGCTTCTTGTGCATCCTGCTTTTCCTCTGTCGCGTGAAATGGATCAACCTGAAGCGCCAGAAGACTCAGCAGACTGTCACGTCGATTACCAGGCATACCGCTTTGTTTCACTTGTTCAACATTAAAAATCTGCATTCCAGATAAAACCCGTTCATAAACATCACCACCATCTTCCAGCGTTACCCCATCCAGCGGGGGGCGTTCCCAGCAAAAACGATTGGCAACAAGAACAAAGCGTTTGCCTGCCTTATCTATTTGCAAATCATTACCTGGAATTATGGCGTCCTGAAACAGCGATGATAAAACCGCCATATCATCGGTATCCTGCGCTCGAAGTCGCAAACTACCATTTATGCTTTTCATAGTTTTATCGTCACTCATATCCCTTAAGCCTATCAGTCAGAGCCTGATTTCCGCGTGATGTGTGCACCGCAATTACCAAGCTTTTTTTCCAGATGGCTGTAACCACGATCCAGGTGATAAATGCGGTTAACCTTGCTTTTTCCTTTGGTCGCTAAAGCAGCCAAAACCAAAGATACCGACGCACGTAAGTCGGTCGCCATTACGGGTGCAGGGGTAAGGCTATCACGCCCACGGATCATGGCAAGTCCGCCATCAACCTTGATATCGGCACCCATGCGCACAAGCTCTGGCACATGCATGAAACGGTTTTCAAAAATCGTTTCGGATATACGCGATGATCCATCAGCAACACACATCATCGCCATGAATTGTGCCTGTAAATCGGTGGGGAAGCCCGGAAACGGATCCGTTACAATATCAACTGAGCGCATCTGCTTATCGGCACGAACGCTGATATAATCAGAACCCACTATGACCTCTGCACCAGCCTCACGCAAAGCCATAATCAGCGCATCCAGATGCTTTGGTGCAGCCCCTTCAAGCCTGAGGCTGCCTTTCGTCATGGCCGCCGCAATGGCAAATGTACCAGCTTCAATTCGATCAGCCACAACGGCATGCCGCGCCACACCAAGACTAGCCACACCTTCGATGACAAGAGTATCTGTGCCAGCGCCCGCGATCTTTGCACCCATCGCGTTCAGACAATCAGCAAGGTCAATAATTTCGGGTTCACGCGCAACATTGACCAATTCAGACATGCCATCAGCCAGTGCCGCTGCCATCATTGCATTCTCTGTTGCACCCACCGACACCATTGGGAATACGACCCGTGCGCCTTTCAAACCTTTTGACGTGCGTGCCTGAATATAGCCATCAGCTAATTCGACCATTGCGCCAAGTGCCTGCATCGCACGAATGTGCAAATCAACGGGTCGTGTTCCAATCGCGCATCCACCTGGCAAAGATACACGCGCTTCGCCAAAGCGTGCCAGCAACGGTCCAAGCACCAATATCGATGCTCGCATTTTGCGAACCAGATCATAAGGAGCATCAAAATTATCTGCCGCCCCTGCCAAGGTTACCGTTTCGCCGTCACGGGCGACATCAACGCCATGATGTCGAAGCAAATCTTCCATCAATAAAGTGTCAGCAAGACTTGGTACATTATCGAGCGTCAAAGTTTCTGACGTCATCAGCCCAGCTGTGAGTAAGGGTAGCGCTGCATTTTTGGCACCACTGATTTTGATATCACCAACTAGCGGAACCCCGCCGGCAATCTCCAAATAATCCACTAGGCTACCCTTTCATATCAGATTTGGCTTCAGACAATTTAGTATCGTCCGAGATGATGTTGTTTGATGCTGTGTTAACCGCTTTGTCACTAGTAGCCCTTGCGCGCGCTTGTGCCTTGCGCCGGAATAGATTTTCCCTGAGCGCCGAAGCCAAACGGTCATCTGCATGTGCTCCGGTTGATTTTGACCTTTCACGATCTGACATGCGGTTACTCATTCACTTTCAATCTTGGTATTACCCATAACGACGTTTGCTATCAGAGCTAACCATGTTTAGACTTTGTGGCAGTATTTTGTTGTTTGCAAGATACGCCAAAAGCTTCAAAGAAATATTGTGTTATGTATAGGCTTAGTTTGGCACTAAATCCACCTAATTGCAGGACAGCTATATGGCATTCATACGCAAATATGCACTACCAGTTACGCTGGTAACTGGCCTGCTTCTGTTTTTTGCTAGCGGCACACATAAATTGGTGAGTTGGGAAGCAATTAGTTCGAATTACAGCATACTGAAACAATTTGCCAATGATCGCATTTTGGCAAGCTATGCGATGTTTTTCCTCCTTTACTTAGTCGTTGTGGCTTTTTCTTTGCCTGTTGCTTTGCCTTTGACCCTGACTGGTGGCGCTCTTTTAGGTTGGCCAGCTGGCGTAGTGATTATTTTTGCGGCAACAATGGGGGCTGGCGTAGTTTTTATGGCCGCCCGGACAGTTTTTTCTGATTTTCTTAGGGTGAAAGCAGGACCCTTTTTGGCGCGGCTTGAAGCTGGCTTCAATGAAAATGCCTTTAGCTATCTTCTGGCATTAAGGCTGATACCTGCCGCACCGTTCTGGGTAGTGAATATTATCCCCGGCCTTACACAAATGAAGCTGACATCTTTTTTACTAGCTACCTTTATCGGCATTATACCTGGTACGATGGTATTTGTTTCAGTTGGGCGTGGATTTGATACTATTCTTGCATCAGGCCAGACGCCTGACCTGTCAGTGCTGTCATCACCATCAATCTTGATTGCCCTAGGCGGTTTGGGCGCATTATCCTTGATGCCCGTCATCTATAAACGGTTCACCGCGTACAACAAACAATCAGAGACGCAATGATGCAAACAATAAACGCCGATATTGTGATCATTGGTGCTGGGTCAGGGGGGCTTAGCCTCGCTGCAGGTGCAGCGCAAATGGGCGCACATGTGGTTATGTTTGAGGGTGGCGAGATGGGCGGTGATTGTCTCAATACCGGTTGCGTGCCATCAAAGGCTTTGTTGGCAGCCAGTAAGGCGGCCTATAATGCGCGTAGCAAGGCAAATTTCGGCGTTCGCGTTGCTGATACTAAAATTGATTTTGCCACTGCCAAAAAATATGTCGATAGCGTGATTGCTAAAATTGCCCCACATGATTCCGTTTCACGCTTCACCAGTCTTGGTGTAACGGTCATCAGCGAATATGCCCGTTTCAAAACGGCTCATATTGTAGTGTCTGATACGTATGAAGTTAGGGCAAAATATATTGTGATCGCGACTGGATCGACAGCACTGATCCCGCCAATTCCTGGACTCGACAAGGTTCCCTATCACACCAATGAAACCATTTTTACCGACTATGACAAGCCTGACCATCTGGTCATCATTGGGGGCGGGCCAATTGGTGTTGAAATGGCACAAGCACATAATCGGCTTGGGGCAAAAGTCACCATTGTTGAAGCACTGGCTGTCATGGGACGCGACGATCAGGAACTTGTAAATATTTTAAAACAACAGTTGATGCATGAAGGCGTCACCATCATCGAAGGTGCAGGTGTCACCAAAATTGACCAAAACACTGACTCGTCCCCGCAACGCGACAAAAAAATTATAGTGCGATTGGCAGACGGGCAGGTTCTTCATGCCAGCCATCTGCTTGTTGCGATAGGGCGCCGTCCGACAATTGACCGACTTGACCTTGATATGGCAGGAATTGATCATAACACCAAAGGGATCATCACAAACAAAAGACTGCGTACTAATAAGAAACATATTTACGCTATTGGTGATGTTGCTGGACGCCAACAATTCACCCACATCGCCGGTTATCACGCTGGTATTGTGATCCGCAACATCCTGTTCAAGCTTCCTGCCAAAATTGATAATAGCGCGGTTCCATGGGTAACCTATTGTGATCCCGAACTGGCACATGTCGGGGTAACCATTACCGAAGCCAGCGCTAAATATGGTGCCCATAATATCAGTATTTTTACTTCGCCCCTTGCAGACAATGATCGGGCTATAGCAGAATCTCGTACCGAAGGGATGGTTAAAGTCATCACGCATAAAAAAGGGCGCATTCTGGGCGCTTCAATTTTGGCACCTGCCGCTGGTGAAATGATACTAGCCTGGGCAGTGGCGATCACAGCAGGACAAAAAATGAGTACGATGGCCAGCGTGATTGCACCCTATCCCACATATGGCGATGCCAGCAAACGCGTAGCGGGTAGCTTTTATACTGAAAAACTGTTCAGTCCACGCATAAAACGCCTCGTTCAGTTCTTGCTCAAATTTTAACGGCATTTAGCTCAAACATCCTGTCAGATACAGATCGCAACCTAATTGCAATATATATTTGTTACTATATGGTACATAAACAATGATATGTTCAGTTTTAATCGTTATTTGAGGAGTTAATGAATGTCTATTTATGCAACCATGAAACAAGCTATTGATGAACGCGACATCGACCTTTGGGGATCAATATATCATGATGATTTCACCTTTGTGCGGCATCAGTCAGGTACCAGCATGAACAAAAACGAACTGATAGAGATGGGTAAAATGATGATGGCAAACGACGCTGTTCAGTTTCATGACAGCCGTTGTGTCTATGAGAATGACGACATTCTTGTCGAACATTCAGTTATCGATTTTCCAGATGGCAGCCGTGAAGCCATCATGAGCGTAAACATGCTAAAAGATGGTAAAATTGTCCGCACCGAAACAGGCGCAACACCTCTGAATAAATAGATTACATGTAAAGGGAGTTGACAACCCGCCAGCTCCCTTTAAATATTTAGAATCATAGCTTAGGAATTAATGAACTGCTTAATCAACTCGGTTTCCCGTTCGTATTTTTCCAGCATTCTTTTCACAACATCCCCGATTGAGACAATCCCGACAAGTTTATTGTCTTTCGTAATGGGCACATGCCGAATTCGATTCTCGGTCATCAGATGCATCAATTCTGAAGATGAAGCCTGTTGGTCAACCGTTATAACTTCGGTTGTCATAAGGTCTTGGGCTACCATTCCTTTCAGCGTTTTTCGTTCTGACAAATGGCAGATAATATCCCGTTCAGACAGAATCCCCAAAACCCGCATATTCAAATGATCAACAACAACGACAGTGCCGATACGCCATTCCACAAGCATATCAACCACGCTTTCAAGGGTGCTGTCGGCATTTACAGTAACGCACCCTCTTTCAATAAGTTTGGCAATAAATGGTGTCATTTTTAACCTCCCCCAATGTGACCTTAAAGTTTGCTTCGGAAAAATAATTTATGTCAAATTAGAGAAAGTAGATTTTCATCCACCAGATAGCAGACCGCCAATCCTGCTTGCAAAGCTTTACACTCTATTGTAAATACCGCATCAGTGCTGCCATAGCTCCAGCGGTAGAGCGCACCCTTGGTAAGGGTGAGGTCGCGTGT
>NZ_CAXBVX010000101.1:0-7247 GCF_963979125.1 uncultured Candidatus Puniceispirillum sp. | reverse complement strand
GCGATTAGGACGATTAGGTCAATTGCTGTTAGATGAAAAAGACGTTAGAATGCCTTCATGAAACAGACAAATTTCTCAAAATTCTCATCCTCACGTCTTTTTACCTCTTTGTTGGGCAGCGTGCTATTGGCAACGGCGGCATGTTCTGGTTCAGATGATGTGGTTGTTTGCCCATCTGTATCAGCGCCGGAACAAGGCGCACGGGCCTTTGTTTTGACTGATGATAATAAACAGATCGTCGATGCCCGCTTTAATGGTGTTCGCGCAATTTGTTCGTCGCAGAATGATGGTACTATCAAGATGGAAATAAAGGCAGGTTTTAAGTTAGCCCGCAACCTTAAACAGAATGCCTCAGCCGATGTTGTGGCTATACCTCTTATGTCAGCTGTTCTGGACGCTAACGATGTCGTTATTTCTAACGATGTGTTTGGCTATCGTAACGGTTTTGCTAAAGATGTAGCCAAGCTTTATCCAGTTGCTGACATGAAATTTGAAGTCCCTGTTGGTGGCCGTGTTGTTCTCAGCTTACGCCCCAATCATTAATGCCTAACCATTAATATCTGGCCATCACTTTGGTCATAGCCAAAAGATAAAGGCTCCTTTCGGAGCCTTTTGCAGTCTTTAATATGTGCTGATCTAGTTTAGCTTTTCGATTTCTGCCGCCGCTTCGTCAATCATGGCTAGGCTGGCATCTTTATCCAGCTTGCTGGTGATGATGTCTGTGGCGGTTGCTACTGCCAGACTTGCCGCACGCTCGCGTAATTCGGCAACCATATTGGCTTCAGCGGCCTTGATTTTGGCAGTTGCTTGGGCTTCGCGGCGTTTCACGGCCTCATTGGCATTCTTTTCGGCTGTTTCGCGAATACGCTCGGCGGTTGTTTCGGCATTCTTGATGATTGCTTTTGCTTCGTCGGCAGCCTCGCGATGCAGACGCTGGTAATTCTGCAATTCGTTTATTGCCGCGTCACGTAGCGTTTTTGCTTCTTCAAGATCAGCTCTGATTTTCTCAGAACGTTCATCCAGCATAGTGCCTAGAACAGCACCAGCTTTTTTCCATACCAGAGCAACAAAAAACACAAATGCTACGGCAACCCAGACCGATTCCATTACGATACCGTCTTCCATCAGTTACTCTCCTGCGGGGTTATCGTTTTGGCCAGTGATTTGACCGTTTTTTCAGCTTGTGCCTTGGTTGCCTTAATGCCAGTCAAATGCTGGGTTGCAGCTATAGCGGCGTCAACGGCAACCGCATTGAGATTTTCCATAGCTTCAGCCCGCGCCTTGGCTAGTTTGGCTTCAGCCGCTTGCGCTTTTGTCGCCAATTTTTTGCTCAATTTGGCATTAGCCGCTTCAACGCTTTGTGTTGCTTTCACGGCAGCATCTTTAGCAAATGCGGCAGCCTCAGTTCTAGCAATTTCCAGCGTTTCTTCGTAACCAGCACGAATTTTGGCCGCATCTTCGCTTGCTTCGCGCGCTTTGGCCAGATCATCATCAAGCCTTTTGCGACGTTCTTCAAGCACAGTGCCAATACGTGGCGTTACGATGCGTGACATAATCACATAGCCAACGGCAAACAGCACAATTAGCCAGAAAATCTGCGATGGCCATGTCGTGACATCAAGCTGCGGAAGACCAGGTTTAGCGGCATCCGCTGCAAGAGCAGGCTTAACAATAACTGACATAATCGACACAGCCGATATGCTTGTCCATATTTTACATTGGTTCTTCATTGGTATCCCCTTGCTTGTCTGCCAGTATCCCGACAGACAAGTCATGGAATGAAATAGTTTGCCTTTTAAAGAGCAAACAATAGCAATAGCGCAACAACAAGAGCAAACAGCGCGATAGCTTCGGTCAGGGCAAAACCAAGAATACCGATGCCGAAAACTTCGCTACGTGCCGCAGGATTGCGTGCAATAGAGGTTACTAGTGCCGAAAAGATGTTGCCAATACCAAGAGCAACACCATGAAGAGCGATAACGGCCAAACCGGCACCGATCATTTTTGCAGCTTCTGCGTCCATTTTAATAGTCCTTCCATGTTTAAGACAGTTCGATTAATCAACACCGCTATTTACTACGCTAGCGGAATGCGTTGCGCCTCACCCTCTAGTGAAGATGTAAAGCGTCATTCAAATACATGCATGTCAGAATTGTGAATACATAGGCTTGCAAAACAGCCACCAAAACTTCCAGTCCAGTCAGGCCGATAAGTGCGATAAACGGGAAAACAGATCCAGCCATGGCAGCACCGCCAACACCAGAAATCATCACCGCCAAACCAGCAAAGACTTTCAACATAGTGTGACCAGCAAGCATGTTGGCAAACAGTCGAACCGAAAGGCTGACAGGACGCACAAAATACGAGATCACTTCAATAATGATCAAAAAAGGTATCAACGGCTTTGGCGCACCAGCAGGCACAAAGAAGCTGAAGAAATGCAAACCATGCTTGAACAGCGCGAGAACTGTCAACGCTAAGAAAACAAAGGCTGCCATAACAAATGTCACAACGATTTGTGATGTAAATGTATATGAATAAGGAATCAGACCCAGCAAATTGCCAAACAGCAAAAACACAAACAGGGTGAAAATAAACGGAAAGTAAGGGCGGCCTTCATTACCAACATTGCTACGCACCATATCGGCGACAAACTCATACATCATTTCGGCTAGCCCCTGCATGCGGCCGGGGATCAGTTCACGCTTGCGCATCGCCGATACCAGAAATATTGAGCTCACAACAATAGCCAGCAGCATGAAAAGGCTGGAATTGGTAAAGGAGACGTCTTGACCACCAATTGAAAGATCAAAAATCGGCTTGATCTCGAATTGCGCGACCGGTGAATGCATTCCTTGAGAGTTACTCATTCCTCTCTCGCTCCTTATCTGTATCCGACGCCCGCTTATGTTCGTCGAAATAACCTGCCGCTAAACCGCGACCGGTAAAAATACGCCACACATTAAGCATGCCAGCAATAGCCCCTAGAAAAAACAACACCAACATGAACAGCGGCGTTGTATCCAGCCATTTATCCAGCACCCATCCGATAAAAGCACCGACTATGACACCCGCTACCAGTTCGGTTGCCACCCGGCCCATGATTGCACCCATCCCCTTGGGAAGAGCAGATCGGCTTGGTTTGTCACCACCCTGTTTCTCCTGTTGCATCGCATGGATGCGGCGTTCGATGTCTTTTAGGCGAATATCGCCGCCTTCATTATCATCAACGCTCATACAGCAGTTCCAGACCTCCGGCACATCAGTGCCGATTTATGCCACTATCCAGCAAAGATAGGGGGTGGTTTCCAGTCGATTTTTAAATCACCTTTTTTCGCTTGAGTTTAGCCAAATTCATACATTTTTGCATGATGTTCAGCAATGCTTAAAACGCGCTCAAAATAGGGGACTGCATCGGCTTTTGTCAAGCATTCAATAGGGCCAAATTTGACGCAGCTTGTGGGGGGATTGCGGGGGATGCAAAACTCTTTGATTCAGCCGCACTTTCAGTCTCTAAAAGCAAGCTAAGCTACCGCCGAGTCGCGCATTCTTTCGGCGGCCTGAAGATCAACGGAAACCAGCTTGGAAAGGCCACGCTGTTCCATCGTGATACCAAACAGACGATCCATGCGCGCCATCGTCATCCGGTGATGCGTGATAACAAGAAAGCGGGTGTCGGTTTTGCCGACAATATCGCGAAGCAGGTCACAGAAACGTGCCACATTCGAATCGTCAAGCGGAGCATCGACCTCATCAAGCACACAAATCGGTGCTGGATTGGTCAGAAACACGGCAAAAATAATGGCCAACGCGGTCAGCGCTTGTTCGCCACCAGATAAAAGAGATAGCGATTGTAACCGTTTGCCGGGCGGGCTGGCCATGATTTCCAGCCCTGCTTCAAGCGGGTCATCAGCCTCGGTAAGTTGCAATTCGGCAGTGCCACCACCAAACAGTTTCTTGAATAATTCTTTAAAATGTCCATTCACTTCGGCAAAACTAGCCAGCAATCGCTCGCGGCCTTCGCGGTTCAACTGGCTGATCGCCGCGCGTAATTTGGCGATAGCTGCCAATAAATCTTCACTTTCGGCTTCCATGCTGGCGATGCGGCTGGCGACATCTTCCATTTCGACTTCGGCACGCAGATTTACGGGGCCAATATTGTCACGCTCGCGCAAAAGCCGTTGCACCTTGTCATCCAATGCGGCAACAGGCGGTAATGCGTCTGCCGATTCTACATTGGCAATCTCGGCAATCTGATCAGGCGTACAGTCCAGCTTTTCATGAATGCGGTCTTTAAGGTCCTGCAGCAATCCTTTGCCACGCTCTTGGGCACCTTCGGTGCGAATTTGCGTCTCCCGGGCTTCGCCAAGCGCGCCTTCAGCAATACGTTGCGCTGTTTCAACCTCGCTAAGCTGGCTTTCGGCTTTGACTAACAGATCGCTGGCTTCCTGCCGTGCATCATTGGCCGCTTCCAGCAGATCCCCCATCTCCAGACGCCGTTTTTCTATATCCCCTGGCATCTGCAAAAGGCGTTGCTGTTCCAGCTTGCCACTTTCAAAGCGTGTTTCCAGTTCGGCAACGCGGCTGGCGGCACCATCAAGCCGGCCTTGCCATGCTGTCTGTTCGGCGGATGATGTGGTTAAACGTTCGCCTGCCGAACGCAGAATTTCTTCAAGCCGGGTATCGGCCTGCATCGCTTCACTTAGCCTTTGGCGGGCGTGCTCGGCAGTAGCGCGGCAAGTTGTTTCTTGTTTGGCAAGCATACTTTCGTCGCCAAGTTCGACCAGTTGCATTTCACAGACCTTAATATCGGCAACAAGCGTATCAAGGATCGCGGCTAACTCGGTGGCGCGTTCTTCACCTGCGGCCAGCTTTAGCGCATCTGATTCGGCATGGCGCCGGGCTTCACCAAAGCGTTGTTCACTGGCAATCGATTTCTGACGGGCGTCTTGAACAGCCGCGCGGTTTGCATCGAATGCTTGCTGAGCGGCGGCGGTTTTTTCAACCATCTTTTGGGCGTCTTTGCCTGCTTTAACAGCATCTTTCTCAAGCGCGTCCAGACGACGGCGTTGACGAATACGTTCGGCGCTTCGGTCATTCTGGCTGGCATGCCGCACAAATCCATCCCAACGCCATAGATGACCATTTTTGGTGGTAACAGCTTGCCCGGGGCGCAGTGATGGCTGTATTGACTCGGCGGTGGCTTCATCCTCGACAACGCCTACCCCTGCTAGGGCAACGCTAAGCGCATTTGACCCGCTAACAAAATCACCAAGTGGCAAAGTGCCGTCTGGTGGCGTCAGATCACCATGGGCCATCCCCTCACGCCAATAGCTATGCGTGCCTGCATCGGCTGGGGCGGTCAATTCATCAGCCAGATAGGCTGCCAAGGCTGTTTCCATACCTTCTTCAACCGAAAGCTGATCGACAATTGGCGTGTCTTCATTGTCACCATTATCGGCAAGCAGATATTCTAGCGCGTCGATTTCAGCCTGAATGCGTGTGATATGCGCTTCTGTTTCGCGTTCATCGGCTTTGGTTGTATCGGCAAGTGTCTGTGCATCTCCAAGCGTGTCTTCAGCTTGTTCCAGCATCTTTCGGGCATTGGTAAAATCAGCTTCGGCTTCAATTAGTCCGGTTTTTGATACTTTTGTCTGGGTGCCAAGGGTATCTAGCGACAGATCGGCCAGATTTCGTGATGCTGTTTCACGTCGGGCAAGCAGATCATTCAACCGTGTTGTCAGCCCATTACGTGAGGTTGCCGCTGACCGTAACAGGGCACTGGCATCGGCAAGTGCGGCCTCAGCTGTATTTGCATCTGCGCGGGCAATTTCCAATTCGGCATGTGCAGCTTCACGGCGTGGCGCAGCTTCATCAATCTGTTGCTGTAGTGTTTCGGTTTCACTGGCGAGCGACTCGATGGCGATCTTGGCGTCTTCGCGCAAGCCATTTTCGCGGGTGATGTCGGCGTTAATCTGTGTCTGACGCGCGTCTAGTTGGCTCAAGGCATCCTTAAGTCGGGCTTCCTCGCGGTCAAGTTCGTCATGTCCAATGGCCAAACGTTGATATTCGGCCGCCCGCGCGGCTTCGGCCTCGCGCAAGGGGGGTAATTGCGCCGCCAGTTCACTTCGTGTTGTGGCAATTTTGGCCGCGTCTTCGGTTCTGGTCGCGACCAACAGCTTGGCCTGATTAAAATCGGCTTCGGCATTGGCAAGATCATTCTGCGCGTTTGCCCAGCGGGCAAATAGCAACTGTGCTTCGGCTTGACGGATACGATCCGCAACCGAACGATAACGCGCCGCCTGACGCGCCTGTTTTTTTAATGAGTCGCGTTGTTCGACAAGGCCGGCAATAACATCATCAAGCCGTTCAAGGTTGGTTTCGGCACCGCGCAGACGTAATTCTGCTTCATGCCGGCGGGCATGCAGGCCGCGTATATTGGCGGCTTCTTCCAATAAGGCACGTCGATCCACTGGTTTAGCGCCAACAATCGCGCCAATACGCCCCTGACTAACAATCCCTGACGAACGCGCACCTGTTGCGGTATCAGCAAACAAAAGCTGGACATCACGCGCACGCGCAGGCTTGGCATTGACATAATAGCTACTGCCTTTACCGCGTTCGATCTTACGGGTGATTTCCAATTCGTCATCATTATTGAATTCAGCAGGCGCATTACGCTTGCTATTATCAAGTTTCAAGGTGATTTCGGCAAGGTTGCGGGCTGGGCGTTGGTCGGTGCCAGCAAAGATCACGTCATCCATCTCGCCGCCACGCATTTGCCGTGCCGAGCTTTCACCCATTACCCAGCGCAAACCCTCGACAACATTTGATTTGCCACAGCCATTCGGCCCGACAATGCCAGTCAGTCCAGACTCGATTTCAACTTCGGCCACTTCGGCAAAAGATTTGAAACCTGCCATTTTCAGGGTACGGAAGATCACGTGTTTGCGCTCATTAAATCTCTACAGGAAGCTAGGCGCCATAAGCGTTTATTTCTTCGACAAATTTTTCATAATTCATATTACCTGCCAAAACCTTGTCCTCATTGATGACGAAACTTGGCGTTGAACTGACATTCCAGTCATCAAGTGCTATTTGGCGCATTTCAACAAGCTTTTCCAGCAAAGTCCGGTTGCTCATGGTTTTGTTGAATTCGGCTTCGCTGATTCCGGCAAGGCGGGCAATTTTCATCAAGGCTGCTAGCGGGTCTTCGGCACGAACCCATTGCTTATGTTGCGACATCA
>NZ_CAXBVX010000100.1:0-7260 GCF_963979125.1 uncultured Candidatus Puniceispirillum sp. | reverse complement strand
ATCATGGGCCAGCTGCCCATCACCGCTCTCAATCGCCGACACCAACGCATCATGCGCATGACGTTCGCACATCGTGTCATGACGACGCCAATATAGCGACACAATTAGCGACGAACGGGATATAAGCTCCTCAACAAAACCCGTCAAAATCGAATGATTGGCGATACGCGCGATATTAATGTGAAAGCGCGCCGAAAGCGCAATCGCTTCACTGTCATTACCCGTATTTATAGCGCGATGTTCTGCTGCCAGATGTGTTCTGAGCTCGGCAATATCATTTTTTTGGGCCAATCCTGATGCCAGTTTTACGATATAAGGCTCAACCAGCGATCGTGCTTCAAACACATCACGAGCTTCAGTCTTTGTTGGCTTGGCGACATGGACACCACGATTCGGTATATGCGTCAATAGCCCTTCATGTGTCAAAGCTGACAGAGCGGCGCGAATGACAGTACGGCCAAGCCCATAGATATTGCACAACTCATCTTCTGCTAATCTAGTTCCCGGCAACAGACGATGAGAAATAATAGCTTCTCGAAGATTGTCGAAAACGGGAACCCAGGACGGGTCTTGTTGTTGTAGCTTCATATTTCACTAAAACCTTTAAGCAGCCAATTCGTTAGGAAGCCTATTTTTGCCGTGGTTTTGCATAACCACCAATATTGCTGTTTTTCAAATTTAAATAAATCATAGCTTCAACCTGCTTTATCGCACAGCTGATACCATCAAGAACAGGGATATTATGCAGATCATGCAAAGTGGCACCAAGCTCTGCCATGCCTGCACAGCCCAGTACAATTGCCTCTGCTTTGTCCGTTTTTATTGCCTGTTCAACCTCTGCGTTAATCCGCTCAAAAGCCGTTCCATTGCTGGCCTCAACTTCCAGAACGGGAATGTCACTTGCACGCACGCCTGAACATCGCGCCGCCAGCCCATAACGCACCAAATTATGTTCAAGTGCTGGAATCGATCGCGACAATGTTGTCACAACACCAAATTTATTCGAAATCATCGACGCCATATGATACGCCGCCTCGCCAATTCCAACAACAGGTGACGCGGTAAGGCATCGGGCAGCGTCCAATCCCGTATCATCAAAACAGGCAATCACAAATCCAGCGGCATCATGATGCTGTTTGACAAGATCCAGAAGGCCTGCGAGTGACATCGCTTCATCATAATAACCCTCGATACTAGCCGGGCCTGATGATGGGTTTACAACCGTTAAGCAAAAGTCATCACTAATCACAGATTCAGACACCAATCGAATTCTATCTGTCATCGAGGCTGTTGTGTTCGGATTTATAACTACAATTTTTAGTTTTGACGTCATGGTTAAACCTCACCGCCTAGATAGGCCGCTTTAATACGTGGATCGTCAAGAAGCTCTTTTGAATTACCGGTTAGCACAACCGACCCAGTCGCCATTGCATAGGCACGGTTAGATATGCTTAGCGCCATCTTTGAATTTTGCTCAACCAAAAGCACTGAAACCTTTTCCTCGCGATTAATTGATATGATCGACCTCGCAATTTCCTGCACCAATTTTGGCGCGATCCCAAGCGAGGGTTCATCAAGCAAAAGCAATGTCGGTTTGGCCATCAGGGCCCGGCCAATCACCATCATCTGCTGCTCGCCGCCACTTAATGTTCCTGCCATTTGACCATAGCGTTCTTGCAGACGAGGAAAGCGTGCCAGCACGCTATCTAATGTGGCTTTGACCTCTTGTTTGTTATTTCGCGTAAAGGCGCCCATCAGCAAATTATCTTTCACTGACATATAAGGGAAAACCCGCCTGCCTTCAGGCACCATGGCGATACCTCTTTGGACAATTGCCGCTGCATCGACGCCGATCAAACTCTCGCCCTTATAGGTAATGACGCCTGTTTTTGGCTTGGCAAGACCGGTAATGGCCCGCAAGATTGATGATTTGCCAGCACCATTTGCCCCGATTAATGCAACTGTTTCACCCACATCCAAATGCACCGACACCCCTTTTAAGGCATAGACATGATCGTAATAGAGCTCAACATTTTCGAAATTCAGTAATTTATCCATGATTAAAACCCTACCGCATCATCTTCACTGCCCAGATACGCCTCAATGACTCGTGGGTCGTCCTGAATCTCTTGCGGCGTACCCTCGGCGATCTTTTCGCCAAAATTAATAACCACAAGCCGATCGGATATTTTCATCACCGCTGCCATGTCATGCTCAACCAGAAGAACCGTAACACCACGATCCCTGACACCCCGCACAAGCTCAACCATATGCATCGTTTCATCATGGTTCATCCCAGCAAAAGGCTCGTCTAGCAAAAGCAACTTGGGCTTGGTAGCAAGGCCAATCGCAATTCCCAAGGCACGCAAATGACCTTGCGGAAGGTTGCTGGCATATTCATCCTTGATCGCATCAATTCCAAGAAAGTTAATAATATCATCCGCCGAATCCCCGAATGCAGCCTCATCAGCAATTGCAGCAGGCGACCTAACAAAAAAACCAAACAAGCCGGCTTTTGAACTTAAATGATGCGCGACAATGATATTATCACGCACGGTCATATTCTTAAAAACGGTCGTCTCCTGAAAAGTGCGCACAACCCCTCGGCGCGCAGCATGATGCGGCGATAGATTGGATATCGGTTTTCCTTCAAAAAGGACTTCGCCACTGGTGGTTTTCAAAAAAGACGAAATCAATTTGAACAAAGTTGATTTGCCCGCACCATTTGGGCCGATCACAGACAGGATTTCATTTTCCTTTACATCAAAGCTGACATTGGAAACCGCGATAAGACCACCAAACTTTTTGGTTAGGTTTTTGACTTGTAAAATCATGGCCAAACGCTCCTTAATTCTTGGCTTTGCTGAAAATACTCAGCAAACCATTTGGTAATGCCAGCATCAGGCCAATTAGAAGGGTGGAATAAATCAACAACTGATACTCACCCGCGCTGAACAGCAAGTCCCAGCCAAAGTAATTCACCAAAGTGCCAAGCATGGGGCCGAAAACATAGCCTAGCCCACCAAGGAAACAATTAAGCATGAAGTCAACGGAGTCCTTCACCGGGAAGCTAGCCGGATAAATTGACTGCGAAATGCCAACAAAAATAGCGCCCGCAATACCACCAAGGAATGACGAAATAGAAAATGCGATTAATCTCAAATTGGCGATATTCACGCCAATCGATGACGCCAGTTCCTCATTCTGCTGAAGTGAACGGCACAAATGTCCGACACGGGAATTTACCAAGCGATACATCCCAGCGAAGGTGAGCAGCATTAAAACCACTGCGACATAATAGAACCCCAGCTTAACATTTTCCAATGTGGAAAAGTCAGGAACAAGGATGACGCCAAACAAGCTGATTGAACCTGGAAGTGGTATCGAGGATATACCCTTTGCGCCATTTGTAATCGGTAAAGCAAGAGCCGTAAGGCGCGCCACCTCGGTCATAACCAAAGTTACCATGGCAAAATAGACACCACGCAACCGCAATATAGGAAAGCCGATTACCAACGCGACCAACACACAGAATAAGCCAGCCAAGGGGATCGTAACCCAAAAGGACACATCGTATTTCACGACCAATATCGCCGATGCGTAGCCGCCAAAAAGAGCAAACGCACCCTGACCAATATTAATACGACCAATGTAAAAGGTAAGCCATACGCCAGCACTGGCAATTGAAAGCAATGCCACCGATGTTAGCGTGTAATAAAAGTCCCAGCGGCCACTGATCTCAATCACCATCGGAACCACGAATAACAGAAAAAGGGCAAAGGCCGCAGCGGCAAAAAATTTCGTTCTTAACTGCATCATTGTTTTACTCTCTTAAAAGTGCTGGGACTATTATCACCGTCATTTACGACCATTAACCCCACGGTTTCCCCATCAATCCTTGTGGCCGCAAAGCCAAGAACACCATGAGACTCGCAAAAATAACCAGATAGGTAATATCACCAAAATCAGACAGCACAGTCAGGCCAACCGACTCCATCATTCCCAATATAAAGCCACCGGCAATTGCCCCCGGGATAACGCCAGCACCGCCGATCATCACCATCATGAATGCCTTGATTGATGTCGGCCCCCCCATGCCAAGATTGACACCAGTAATACTCACCAGCAGTCCACCAACAACGCCAGCCAGCATCGCTGCGAGGGCAAATCCGATCATTGAATAGCGGTCAATATTCACACCCATCAATTGCGCCGCGACTTTATCCTGAGCCAACGCCCGCATTGCACGGCCAGCCTTTGAATATTGCATATAGGCAATGAATAAAATCACGATCAGAACCGCAAGACACCCGATCAAGATACGGTCATAAGGCATGATGATTATGAAATCCCAGTTAAAAACCCCATCAACAATCTTTGGGATACCACGCTGCTTTTCACCGAACAGCAGTAGGATTGCAGCATCTAGAAAAAACGCAACACCAGCCGCAAGAAGCATGGTGCTTTCTTCACGTACTGACTTTTTGATGACTGGCCTGAAAAGGAATTTTTCGAGTATGGCACCAATAATGGCGAGCGACACACCAGCGCTGATTAATGCCACAATATAGGGCATGCCCAATTTGACAGAGACGGTATAGGTCATAAATCCACCAATGACATAAAGCTGACCATGCGCAAAATTGAGCACATTCATCAGCGAAAAAATCAAAGTCAGACCTAAAGCGATTAACGCATATTGGGCCCCCATATATAACCCATTGACAATAATCTGTTCCAAATCAGGCCTCCATGGTAGGCAGTGCGCAAAGTTAAAAGACAATCGAATAGATAGATAGATAAATAAATAAATGAAAAATGTTTCAGCCACCCCATTTTAAGGAGTGGCTGAATGGTCATCGGATGAGACGTTAGTCTACTTCAGCAATAAACAGGGTCTCAAATTTGCCATTTTGATATTCGTTCACCACCATAGGTACGAACACCTGACGCTTTTGTCCAAAAGATGTCGTGCCGACATATTTCAGCTTGCTATCACCCTTCATGTAGATGTTAGGCGCTGAAAATGTGTCCATGGTTTTTTTGAATTCAGCAACATTATTGATTGATGCAGGGTTCGCCTTCATGGTTTCAATGATGTATTCAAGCGCATAGACCTTGGTGTTTGATTCATCGTTATATTCACCAAACATTTTTGTGTAACGGCTTACAAATTCTCTCATCGTGTCAGATGCAATCTTTGGGGTAGACGCACCACCAACAGAAATAAAACCATTGGCCAGATCACCGGCACCCTCACGAAGCACCGTTGCATCCTGCGCCGTTTCGGTTGAAATCAGCCCTTGGTAACCAAGCTCACGCGCTGAACGGATCAATTGCGGGGCATTGGCCGGTGCAACGCCTGAAAGCACCAACAGATCAGGACGCTTTCGTAAAACCGGTGTCAGAACCGGTGTAAAATCAGTGGTGTCAACCTGATAGGTAACATTGCTGGAAACAACATTAAGATTCAGCGCCTTGGCAGCGGCAACACCGCCATCACGCTGGCTTAATGGATCGGATTCATTGGCTGCCACAAAGGCAACATTCTTGACACCTTTATTATCCCGAAGATATTTGTAGATCGCCGGGCCTGACTGGTAGTTGGCAATCATGCCAAGAACAGCATTTGAGGCTGGCGGGCTGTAAAGTGATTTCGGGAAAGCATATGGGAAATAGATGATATCCTTTTGTTCGGCAACAGGGCGGACAGCGGCCGCACCATCATCAACATTTGGCCCGACAACATAATGAATGCCTTCTTGTGCCATTTTCTCCATACCAGCGATTGCCCGCTTTGGATCCTTTTGGTCATCAAAAGTGACAATCTCGATATCATAGGTCTTACTGCCGATTTTTACGCCACCAATTTCATTAATCCACGCCGCACGCGTTTGCATCGAACGAACATTTGATGTTCCCCATGCCGCCGCTGGGCCACTTGTTACACCAACAAAACCAATTTTTAATTTTTCGTTGGCTGCTTGCGCTGACATCGCCGTAACTGCAATGCCTGCAGCAACAGTCAATGACATCAGCATTGTTTTGATTTTTGCAGAATGCCTTTCCATTTTTTTCAACTCCCTAGTTCTGAAAAAGTTTGAATCAGTTCTTAACCCCACTTGGGTACTTTATTATTGGATACATTATTTTTTAAATGTGCAACGTTTTTTTTCAAATCGTATACAATAATACAATTCATTTCTGCACCAAAAACAAGCGTTGCCCGACAGAGCAGACCTTTGAGTCACGCCTCCGCGTCGTAAGGCGGGCTTAAGCTGACGAAGATTCAGGGCCCAGAATGCAAAATCTTAAAATACTGCAGCGCCTGCTTGAATTGCAATCTCAGGGCATATGGGAAAGTCGGATCAGCCTTCAATACCGGCTTCATAAAGTATGAAATCACCTAGCTCGGCAACACCATCATTCATGCGCATCGAACCAAAGATAAACGGCCTGCCATTGCGGGCGGTCGCCGTATCTGCGGTCATGGTTTCAAGATCCACGCCAACATGGGGTGCAAGCTCGATCTTATTCACCACCAGCATATCGGATTTCGTCAGCGCCGGGCCTTTTTTGCGGGGGATATCGCCGCCCATGCAAACATCAATCACATAGATTGTCAGATCGGCTAGCTCGGGGCTAAAGGTTGCGGCCAGATTATCGCCGCCAGATTCGATTAGAATAATATCAAGATCCGGAATGGTGGCACAAAGACTAGCCACCGCGGCAAGATTAACCGATGCATCTTCGCGGATCGCCGTATGCGGGCAGCCCCCCGTTTCAACGCCCCTGATCCGTTCGGCTGGCAAGGCCTGAACGCGCATCAAATATTCGGCATCTTCGCGCGTATATATATCATTTGTGATTACCGCCATCGAAATCCGTGGAGCCAGGTAACGGCAAAGCGCTTCGGTCATGCTGGTTTTGCCAGCGCCAACCGGCCCGCCAATGCCAACGCGCAAAGGCCCATTGCGGCGCGCAGTCTTTGCTGTTGTGCCAGCAAAATCTTGTTTATAGCCGGTCAAGTTCGATAGATCCTTGGCTCGAGTGTTTCATGTATGATTGAGGCATGGTCGGCCAGAATTGCATAACCGCCAACATCATCAAGCGGTGCCAGAGCCGCCTCATTGGCAAGCGTCGCCACCGCTGGCATCATTTGGGCGAGCATAATCTGCCCATCGGACTGACCAAGCGGCACTGCGCGCACCACCACCGATATTAAATTCGCGATAAAGCTTTGCAGGAAAAAGGTCAGGC
>NZ_CAXBVX010000099.1:0-7305 GCF_963979125.1 uncultured Candidatus Puniceispirillum sp. | reverse complement strand
TCGTTGATACCTGTCCAGACGCATCACCAATTATTTCAAAAACCGATATTGACGGGTTGTATTTCGATTGTGGCTGGGGCACTGGCGGCTTTAAAGCCACACCGGGATCAGGCCATGTTTTTGCCGATCTGATTGCCAATGACCGACCCAACAAGATTGCCGCACCCTATTCGCTTGACCGCTTCCAAACCGGATTGCTGATTGACGAACATGGCGCTGCTGGCGTGGCACATTAGGGAACAGGAGACCGACCTTGCTGATTATTGATTGTCCCCATTGTGGCCCGCGCGAAGAAGCCGAATTTGCCTGTGGTGGTGAAGCCCATATCGCCCGCCCCTTAGCCGAAAACAGCATCACTGATGCCGAATTCGCCGATTATCTGTTTCTGCGTGATAATCCCAAAGGGTTGTTTCTGGAACGCTGGCGGCATACGGCCGGATGCCGCCGCTGGTTCAATGTGGCGCGCGATACGGTAAGCCATGAGATCGTTGAAATATACCCGATGGGAGCATTACCAAAAAGCAAGTCTGCAGCCAGCACCTTTAAAAATAGCTGGCGGCGCCATAGCCCAGCCGAAAAAGCAGCAACGCCAAAGACAGTGGCCAGCAAAGGGAGAGTTCGGTAATGGCGTTTGGAAAGACAAAAACACCTGCACCGCAACCATGTCGCAAGGCTGACAATGGGCGGATTAAACGTGCCAAAAGCATCAGCTTTACCTTTGATGGTAAAGATTATCAGGGCTATGAGGGGGATACGCTTGCTTCGGCCTTGCTGGCCAATAATGTGCATCTTGTGGGGCGCTCATTCAAATATCATCGCCCGCGTGGCATTCTGTCAGCTGGGTCGGAAGAACCAAATGCGCTGATCCGCCTTGGCAAAGGCGCTTATGCCGAACCAAATCTGCGCGCTACCCAGATCGAATTATTCGATGGGCTTTATGCCGAAAGCCAGAATCGCTTTCCATCATTGGACTTTGATGTGGGCGCGGTAAATTCGCTTCTTGCCCGATTTTTTCCAGCCGGTTTTTACTATAAGACCTTTATGTGGCCAGCATCATTATGGATGACCTATGAGCATGTGATCCGTAATGCCGCCGGCCTAGGTAAAGTAGCCGATGACCATAATGACCCAGATCGTTATGAAAAAACCAATGCCCATTGTGATGTTCTGATCGCTGGTGGTGGTGCCAGCGGCCTGATGGCAGCTTTGCAAGCAGGACGCAGTGGTGCCCGTGTTATTCTGGCCGATGAACAGAATGAATTTGGCGGCTGGTTGCTAAGTGAGAATGAAGTCGAGATTGACGATGAGCCAGCCAGCGCGTGGATTGCCAAGACCGTGGCCATATTAGCCGCCATGCCCGACGTGACCTTGCTGCCGCGCACTACGGTTTTCGGCTATATGGACAGTAACTATCTGACGCTGAATGAACGGGTGACGGATCATCTGGGTGAACGTCCAGCGCATCTGCCACGTCAACGTTTGTGGAAAGTTCGTGCCAAGCAGGTGGTTCTGGCGCAAGGCGCACATGAACGCCCATTGGTCTTTAGCGGCAATGATCTGCCTGGTGTAATGATGGCAGGTGCCGTACGTAGCTATATCAACCGTTATGGCGTTGTGCCAGGCAACCGCACTGCTGTCTTCACCAATAATGATGATGCGTATAAAACCGCGCTGGCCCTTCATGAATCCGGCGCTTATGTGACGGTGATCGATTTGCGCCCAGACCCGCGTGGGGCATTGATAACAGCCGCAAAGCGGGCTGGTATCGATGTTTTGACTGGTCATGCGGTAACGATTGCGCATGGGGCGAAACGGATCGCGCGTATCGAAGTGGCACCTGTCAATAAAGATGCCACCAAGGTGGTTGGCGATCAGCTTCATCTTGATGTCGATCTGCTGGCAATTTCGGGGGGATTGTCCCCTGCCGTGCATTTGCATTCACAGGCGCGCGGTAAATTACAATGGGACGATACAAAGCTGTGCTTCAAGCCTGCAAGCGTGCATGAAGCCTGTTTCAATGCTGGTGCGTGTAATGGCACTTTTGATCTGGCCAGCGCGATGAAAGACGGTATGCGAAGCGGCACCAAGGCAACGATTGCCGCCGGTTTTAAATGCGCGGATGTTGATATTCCGTTTGTTGATATGCCCAAGCAAAGCTGGCGGCCATTGCCAGCGTGGAAAATCGCCAATGGCCATGATGCCGGAAAAGGCCCTAAAGCCTTTGTCGATTTTCAGAATGATGTGACCGCAACGGATATTGGCATAGCCGCGCGCGAAGGCTATCAGTCAGTCGAGCATCTGAAGCGTTACACCACTATGGGTATGGGCACCGATCAGGGCAAAACGTCAAATATCAATGCGTTGGCGATTCTGGCGGATGCGCTGGGTAGCGAAATTCCCGAAGTGGGCACAACAACCTTTAGAATGCCCTATACGCCAACCAATATAGGTGCGATTGCGGGCCGCGATATTGGCACCTTGTTTGACCCGGTAAGAGTGACCTGCATGGATGACTGGCATCGCGCCGCCGGTGCCAGATTTGAGCATGTTGGACAATGGATGCGCGCATGGTATTATCCGAAAGAAGGCGAAAGCATGTCGGATGCGGTTAATCGCGAAGTACGCGCCGCCCGGGTAAGTGCCGGTATCCTTGATGCGTCAACGCTTGGCAAGATTGATATCCAAGGCAAGGACGCTGCCGAATTTTTGAACCGTATCTATACCAATGGCTGGTCAAAGCTGGCGATTGGCAAATGCCGCTATGGGCTTATGCTCAAGGATGATGGCATGGTGATGGATGATGGCGTCACCACACGGCTGGGTGAAAATCATTTTCATATGACCACAACAACTGGTGGCGCGGCTGGTGTTCTGGACTGGATGGAAGAATGGCTACAGACCGAATGGCCGGACTTGGATGTGTATCTGACCTCGGTCACCGAGCAATGGGCGGTTGCCACCCTGTCAGGACCAAAGGCCGCTACGATTTTGAAAGATGCGCAGATCGATATTGACCTGACGCCAGGCAATTTCCCGTTCATGTCGATGCAAAAATGCCATATTGGCGGTATTCCCGCGCGGATATTCCGCATTTCCTTTACTGGCGAGCTGTCGTTTGAAATCAATGTTCATGCACGGCATGGGCTGGCGCTGTGGACACATTTGATGAAGGCTGGCAAAGCCCATGATATTACCCCCTATGGCACCGAAGCCATGCATGTATTGCGTGCCGAAAAGGGCTTTATCATTGTCGGGCAAGAAACCGACGGGTCAGTGACACCGCATGATCTGAATATGGACTGGATTGTGTCCAAACAGAAAGCCGACTTTATTGGCAAGCGAGCATTAGCACGGCAGTCAATGGCGCTGGAAAACCGTAAACAGCTGGTTGGTTTGCAAACCAAAGATCCAAAACGGGTGATCCCCGAAGGCGCGCATGTCGTGGTTGATCCAAATCAGCCAATGCCAATGGAGATGCTGGGTCAGGTTACATCGTCTTATTATTCGCCAAATGTGAACAGGTCAATTGCCATGGCCATGCTGAAAGGTGGCCATAAAATGATGGGCCAGACTGTTTATCTGCCGATGCTGGATGGCGATGTCATTGAAGCCGAAATAACCGATACCGTGTTTTTTGATCCAAAGGGAGAGCGTATCGATGGCTAATAATGCTGTTCAAATTCATGCTGTTCAAATTCCAGGACGCACCCCCATGTCGGGACGCGATTCTGTAAATCTGCCTAATCCAGATGGTGGCGATATCGGGCTTCACATGCGCGAGCTAAAGCATCTTGGCAAATTGAATATCCGTGGTGGCAAGGCGATCAATGCGATTGTCAATACAGCCACCGGATGTAATCTGCCACGTAACGCCAATAGCTATGTGTCGGCAGGCGAACGACATGTTGTATGGCTGGGACCAGATGAGTTTTTGATTCTGTGTGAAGCTGGTAAGGAAAGCGAATTACACGGCATCATCACATCGGAAATCAAAAACGGGCAGCATGCCGCGATTACCAATGTCACCGATAGCCTGTGTGCGTTTCACCTGTCTGGCCCAGCTTTGTTGAAGGTATTGGCAAAGGGATGTGCGCTTGATCTATATCCAAGCCAGTTTAAGGCAGGTAACGCCGCCCAGACATTGTTATCGCATGCCGCGGTCACGCTGATGGCGATGCCAGATGGCAGCATGACAATTTTGTGCCGGACAAGTTTTGCCGCCTATCTGCTTGACTGGATGACCGATGCCGCATTGGAATATGGGTTTAGCTTTAAAGGCTAGATAAATATTTTGGTGAGTACCTAGAAATCGCTGTCGGGCAGGTCTTCCATGCGGGTGGCGATAAAGGCGCGTAATTCTTCAGCCTTGGCCGGATCAAGGGCCGGTGCCTGATAGGAATCCAGCATCTCGACAACACGTTTGCGCGCGCGTTCGTTGCTGTCGATCGACCCTTCGGCTGACCATTGCTCATAGGTCGTGTTGTCAGCCAGTTCGGAACGCCAGAAAGCGGTTTCGAAATTCGCCTGCGTATGGCTGGATCCCAGAAAATGCTGACCAGGGCCGGTTTCGCGCAACGCATCCATCGCCTGACCATTTTCACTGACATCAATGCCCGCAACAAGATCCTGCATCATGGTCAGCTGATCCGCATCAAGCAATAGCTTGGCATAATCGGCTACCAGACCGCCTTCCATCCAGCCGCCAGCATGCAGAACGAAATTAACCCCGCCCATGACCGTGGGAATGATCGTATGTGTCGATTCATACGCCGATTGCGAATCAGGCGTCTTTGACCCGGTCAATGATCCACCCGAGCGGAACGGCACATTCAACCGCCGCGCCAGTTTGGCACAGGCATAAAGCACCTTGGCAGGTTCCGGCGTGCCAAAGGTTGGAGCGCCTGTCTGCATCGACATCGAACTGGCAAAACTGCCAAAGATGACCGGAGCGCCCGGATTAACCGCCTGGGTAAAGGCAATGCCGCTGATCGCTTCGGCAAGTGTCTGTGCCAAGGTGCCAGCAACGGATACTGGCGACATCGCCCCTGCTAGAATGAAGGGCGCTGTAATGACTGCCTGATTGTTACGCGCATAGACTTTGAGTGCGCCCAGCATCGTATCATCCCATGTCATTGGCGAATTGGCGTTAATCAGACTGGTGACAACGGTGTTTTCGGCAACAAAATCGGCACCAAATAATATTTTCGACATTTCGACTGTATCGTTAGCGCGGCTAGGCGCCGTGACCGACCCCATATAGGGCTTATCAGACAGGCTTTGATGCGCATAGATCATTTCAAGGTGACGCTTGGTAATCGGCACATCAACTGGTTCGCACACGGTACCACCCGAATGATGAAATCCGGGGTGCATATAGACCAGCTTCACGAAATTACGGAAATCTTCTATGGTTGCATAGCGGCGCTCGCCTTCAAGGTCGCGGACAAAGGGCGGGCCATAAACCGGCGCAAAGACTGTCTTGTTACCGCCAATTTCAACCGAACGTTCGGGGTTGCGCGCATGCTGGGTAAAGCTGGATGGCGCGGTGGCGCATAGCTGGCGGGCAAGACCACGCGGGAAGCGAACACGCTCGCCTTTAACATCAGCGCCAGCATTACGCAGAATATCAAGTGCCTCTGGATCATCACGAAAATCAATGCCAATTTCTTCGAGAATTGTTTCGGCATTATGTTCGATTATTTCGGTGGCTTCCTCGCTTAAGATATCGACCGGTTCAATATGCCGGGTGATAAAGGGGGCTGATTTGCCACCCGCACTTGCCGCCCGCATCTGGCGACGCGCATCACGGCCGCCACCACGACGACTTTTTCTTTCACTGGCCTGTGTTTCAGACATTATCTACCCTCGCCTTTATACATTGCCATCACCTTTTATTAAGCGCGCAGTTTTTCGTTATCCGGATCGTAAGGCGACTCTTCAATGACAGTCACTTGCAGGCGTTGATCCAGCACATCAATGAGTAAACCGGTACCAACAGCCGCCAGATCAGGTCGCACCATAGCAATCGCCAATGATTTATCAAGCCTGAAGCCATAACCGCCGCTTGTCGCCCGTCCGATAACAGTGCCATCAGGCGTCATGATCGGGTTATTGCCAATCGCATCAGCATCAGTTGTGTCATGCACCTCTAATGTGACAAGCGTATTCTTAAAGCCATCAGCCTGCCAAGCGGCCAGATTTTTCTGACCTTTGAAATCACCCTTGTTTAAATGCACAAAGCGCTGCAACCCACTTTCAAGGGCGGCATATTCAATCGACAATTCGGTACCAACAAGTCGGTATGATTTTTCCAAGCGCATCGCATCCATCGCACGGATACCAAATGGCTTGATGCCAAATTCGGCACCTGCCTTCATGATCGCATCAAAGATGTGATTCTGATATTCGATGGGGTGGTGCAATTCCCAGCCAAGTTCACCAACAAAATTCATCCGGAATGCCATTGCCGGTGCCAGACCAACATCAATCATCTGACCGGATAGCCATGGAAAAGCTTCGTTGTTGAGATCAGAACGTGTGATCTTGGCAAGAAGATCACGCGATTTCGGTCCGGCAAGAACCAGAACACCAACTGCATTGGTGATGTTATCAAAGCGCACCGACCCATCATCTGGCATGTGCTTTTTAAGCCAGTCATGGTCAAGGCGCTGGTTCGCACCTGCCGATACAAGATAGAAGCTGTCAGCACTTTCACGTTGGACGGTAAATTCAGAATGGACACCGCCCCGATCAGTCAGCGCGTGACACAAAGCAACACGGCCAATTTTCTTGGGTAATTTATTAGCGACAAGATAGTCCAGAAAAGCTTCGGCACCGGGGCCAGACACACGCGCCTTGGCAAAGGCACTCATATCAAGAAGGCCAACATTTTCTGAAACATTTTTAACTTCATTGCCGACATGTTCAAACCATTTGGAACGGCGGAATGACCAGTCATCAACAGCCTCAACACCGTCAGGGGCAAACCAGTTCGCACGCTCCCAGCCAAATTTCTGGCCAAATACTCCGCCAAGTGCCTTTAGCCGATCATAGCAAGGCGCAGTACGTAAGGGGCGGCCTTCTTCGCGCTCTTCATCCGGATAATGGGTGGTAAAGACATTCGCATAGGCTTCTTCATTCTTGACCTTGAGGTAAGATTGCGTTGTGTAACTGCCGTAACGACGTGGATCAACGCCAAGCATATCAATGGTTGGCTCGCCTTCGACGATCCATTCGGCAAGCTGCCAGCCAGCACCACCAGCGGCAGTGATGCCAAAGCTGTGCCCTTCAGATCGGAAGAGCACA
>NZ_CAXBVX010000098.1:0-7314 GCF_963979125.1 uncultured Candidatus Puniceispirillum sp. | reverse complement strand
GAATATGAAATTAGCCGCTCATGATTACGCCGGCACATCGTGCCGCATGGCTGGCGTGGCTGGCCGAGGAAAAGCGCTATGGGCGCAACACCATCGACGCTTACGAAACCGACCTTGACGATTATACAAGCTACCTTGCCACCCAGCCATCCAGCCTGACTGCCAGCCCGAACCGAACCGTCTTTCGCGGCTGGATTGCCAATATGGCTGATCGCAATCTGGCGCGCACAACCATTGCCCGTCGTGTTTCCGCTTTGCGCGGTTTTTTGCGCTTTGCCAGCCGCCAAAATCTGCTTGATGTGCCTGACCTGAGTTGGCTTCGCGCCCCGCGACCACAGCGTACCTTGCCCAAATCCCTGTCGGTTGATGATGCCCAGGCTTTGCTTGCCGCGATTTTTGCGCGCCGTGGCAATGACTGGATAAAGGCGCGTGATTTTGCCGTACTTATGTTGCTTTACGGGGCTGGCCTTCGCATTTCCGAGGCTCTGTCCCTTCAGCGCCGTGATGCGCCGCTTGGCGACTGGCTGTCGATCACTGGCAAGGGCAATAAAATGCGTGATGTACCTGTTTTGCGTGCCGCTGCCCAGGCTGTTGACGAATATATCGATCTTTGCCCGCTTGCCCTTGATGCCAATAATCCGCTTTTCGTTAGCAGTCGCGGCAAACCATTAGGCGCGCGGGCGGTGCAACGACTTGTCGAATCGCTTCGTGTCGAGCTTGACCTGCCACCGCATGTCACGCCGCACGCCTTGCGTCATGCCTTTGCGACGCATCTGCTTGGCAATGGTGGTGATTTACGCGCCATTCAGCAATTACTTGGTCATGCCAGTCTGGCAACGACCCAGCTTTATACGCATGTTGATGAAGCACATCTTGTCAAAGTGCATCAGGAAACGCATCCACGCGCCAAATTGCGCTAAAGCATCATCCGGCCAAAGGCCGAAAGATGATCGCGGGAATAAGCATCATCCAGCCGATCTGAAACGAAGGCTGATAAGATGATCGTGGTATAATAAACCCATCATCCGGCCAAAGGCTGACAAGATGATCGCGGTAGCATGCGACCGTCTATAGCTACATATGTATCGCACGGCCATCGACAGCCAGTGCCGCTTCCTTGACCGCTTCATTGAGGGTCGGATGGCCATGACAAGTACGCGCAATATCTTCGGATGAAGCACCAAAAGCCATTGCGGTTGCACATTCATGAATAACCGTACCTGCTTCATGGCCTATTATATGCACGCCCAAAACACGATCCGTTTCGGCATCTGCCAGAATTTTCACAAAGCCTTCGCTATGACCTTGTGCGCGGGCGCGGCTATTGGCCGAGAACGGAAAATGTCCAACCTTATAGGCAATGCCTGCCTCTTTCAGCATATCTTCGCTTTTGCCAAGTGTCGCGATTTCGGGTGCCGTATAGACAATGCCTGGCACCAGATCATAATCAACATGTCCGGCCTTGCCTGCCATCATTTCGACCGCGGCGACACCATCTTCTTCGGCTTTATGCGCCAGCATAGGTCCATCAATCACATCACCTATGGCAAAGATACCTTCGATATTTGTTTCAAATCGCGCATCAACCTTGATCCGACCACGTTCGCTTATCGCCAGCTTGATTGCTTCAGCCCCAAGTCCGTCAAGCGCTGGATGGCGCCCAACCGAAACCAGCGCAATATCAGCCTTGATCGTTTCAGCGTCCCCGCCACCTGCAGGTTCGACGGTCAAAGTCACGCCAGTCTTGCTGGCTTTGGCCGATGTCACCGCCGTTTTCAACTTGAATGACAGGCCTTGCTTTTTGGCAATGGTCATGAATTTTTTGGCAATTTCCGAATCCATGCCTGGCAGAATACGCGGCAGAAATTCGATCACTTTGACCTCGGCGCCAAGCCGAGCCCACACCGTACCAAGCTCCAGCCCGATATAGCCAGCGCCAATCACAATCATTTTCTTTGGTACCTTGCCAAGCGCCAAAGCACCTGTCGAACTTACAATCCGCTTTTCGTCAATGTCGATTCCGGGCAGGCTTGATGGATGGCTACCTGAAGCGATCAGAATATTTTCTGCTTTATAGGTGCCTTTATCCTTGCCCGCGGTAATCGTAACCGAACCCGCACCATCAATACATGCACTGCCATGCAGGCGTGTCACCTTGTTCTTTTTGAACAGAAAATCGATTCCCGATGTCAGATTGCCGACAATAGTGTCTTTCGATGCCATCATCTTCGCCAGATCAAGCTTTACCGCGCCTGTATTGATGCCAAGATTGGCCAGCGTATCTCCGGCGGCATTGGCAAAATGTTCAGATGCGTTTAGCAATGCCTTGGACGGAATACAGCCCACATTCAAACATGTGCCGCCTAACGTTTCACGCCGGTCAATACAGGCGACATTCATGCCCAATTGTGCGGCACGAATTGACGCTACATAGCCACCTGGGCCCGCGCCGATTACAATCAGATCGAATTTACTATCGGTCATTATTCTTTCCTTACGTCACACTCTGTAGCCGAAAGCTTTAAACGCCAATCAGCAGACGGCGCGGGTCTTCGACCAAATCCTTGACACGTGCCAGAAATGAAACCGCTTCGCGCCCATCAATGATACGGTGGTCATAGGACAGCGCCAGATACATCATGGGGCGGATCACAATCACATCATCGACCACAACTGCCCGTTTTTCAATTTTATGCATGCCCAGAATCCCGCTTTGCGGTGGGTTCAAAATTGGTGTTGACATCAATGATCCATAAACACCACCATTTGAAATGGTAAAGGTGCCGCCAGCCATATCGTCTGGCGCAATCTTGCCATCACGTGCGCGCATCCCAAAGTCACCAATGGTGCGCTCGACCTCAGCCAGATTCATCTCTTCGGCACCTTTTATCACAGGCACCACCAGACCTTGCGGCGTGCCTACGGCAACACCAATATTGTAATAGTTCTTATAGATAATATCATTACCGTCGATTTCGGCATTAACCGCTGGAAATTCCCGCAAAGCCATGACTGACGCTTGCACAAACATACCCATGAAACCAAGTCGCACCTGATGGGTATTTTCAAATTCGGTTCTGTAACTTGCCCGCAATGCCATAAGTTCGGTCATATCAACTTCGTTGAAGGTGGTCAGCATCGCCGCATTGTTCTGCGCTTCTTTCAGCCGCCCTGCGATCACCCGCCGCAATTTTGACATCGGCACACGCTCTTCGCGCGCCGCATCTATGTCACGCGGTGTCTGGCGCGGTGTCTGGCTTGTTGCCAATGAACGCGGTGCCTGGCTTGCTGTTGCCGGAGCAGGGGCTTTCATCGCCGCCAGCACATCCGCCTTGGTCAAACGCCCATCGACGCCCGTACCGGTAATGTTTTCTGGATTAAGATTATTTTCCTCAACGAGACGGCGCACTGCAGGCGATAAAGGATGCGCATCCACTTTCGATGCTGGCGCTGGGGCCGCCTTTGGGGCAGGGGCTTCGGACTTTGCCGCTGGTGTTTCGGGCTTTGCCGCTTGTGCGCTGGCGCCTTTGCCAGCTTCAACGCGCGCTAGCAAGGCACCGACTTCGACAGTATCGCCTTCGGCCACGACCAGCTCGCTCAATTGACCAGCTACAGGTGAAGGCACTTCCAGCGTCACCTTATCAGTCTCAAGTTCAACAACAGGCTCATCGGCAGCCACCGCATCTCCTGCTTTTTTGATCCAGCGTGCGATCGTTGCGTCGCTAACAGACTCGCCAAGAGTCGGGACAATAATATCGGTTGCCATTAGCAAGCACCCTCCTTTGGTGCGTTGGATATGCATCGGCATCAACATGATGCCACTTAACTATTCTGCGGCGGCCTTGCCACTTTCCTTATCAAAACCAAGTGCGTCTTCGACCAGAGCCTGCTGTTCGAGTTTATGCCGTGACAGGCTACCTGTCGCTGGTGACGCGGCGGCGGCACGTCCGGCATAGATCGGACGCGATTGCTTTGATCCTGCTTTTTCCATCGCGTCTTCGATGAAATCACGGACAAATGTCCAGCTTCCCATATTTTTGGGTTCTTCCTGACACCAGATGATCTTGGCATTAGGCACAGCTTCAAGCGCCTCGATCACGGCTTTTGTCGGGAATGGATATAGCTGTTCCAGACGCAGAATTTCAATATCCCATGCCTTGGCGTCGTCGCGCGCGGCTGCCAGATCATAATAGACTTTACCGCTACACATGACGATGCGCTTGGCTTTGCCATGCTTTACCTTTGTATCACGTTCATCAAGAACACGGTGGAAGCTGGTGCCGCTAGCCATTTCAGCAAGATCAGACACACAGGCTTTATGCCGCAATAATGATTTCGGCGTCATCACCACAAGCGGTTTGCGGAAATCACGACGTAGCTGACGACGCAGAACATGGAAATAATTTGCCGGTGTCGTACAATTAACCACCTGCATATTATCCTCGGCGCATAGCTGCAGATAGCGTTCAAGACGGGCTGATGAATGTTCTGGGCCTTGGCCTTCATACCCATGCGGCAATAGCAGAACCAGCGCGCTCATCCGCAACCATTTTGCTTCACCTGACGAGATGAACTGGTCAACGACAACCTGCGCACCATTGGCAAAATCGCCAAATTGCGCTTCCCACATGACCAGTGCATTTGGCTCGGCTTGCGAAAACCCGTATTCAAAGCCCATCACCGATGCTTCAGATAGCGGCGAATCGATCACTTCAAATGGCGCTTGATCGTCCGACAGACTCGCCAGTGGCGCAAACCGTTCTTCGGTATCCTGATCGACAAGCACCGAATGGCGCTGGCTGAATGTACCACGACAGGAATCCTGTCCGGATAGACGCACTGGATTACCTTCCAGCATCAAGGTGCCAAAGGCCATAAGCTCGGCTGTTGACCAGTCAATCCCTGTGCCTTTTTCGATATTGTCTGCACGCGCTTTCAGAATGCGTGTCAGTTTGGAATTGATCCGCATATGATCCGGAACCTTGTTCATATCGACACCCAGCTTGCGCAGGACATCAATATCAACAGCCGTTTCACCGCGGCGTTCTTCACCATGTGCAGTTCGCATACCCGACCACATGCCTTCAAGCCAGTCAGCCTTGTTCGGACGATAGCTTGTGCCAGCTTCAAATTCTTCATCTAGATGCTTGATGCGGTCATCAATGACCTTTTGTGCACCAGCTTCGTCAAACACGCCTTCGGCGATCAGTTTCTGGGCATAAATATCGCGTGTTGAAGGATGCTGCCCGATCGCCTTATACATAAGCGGCTGGGTAAAAGCTGGCTCGTCACCTTCATTATGACCAAAGCGACGATAGCAGAACATATCGATAACAACGTCGGTATTGAACGCCTGCCGGAATTCAATGGCAATCCGCGCTGTATGCACAACCGCTTCGGGATCATCACCATTCACATGGAAAATCGGTGCCATCACCATTTTGGCCACATCGGTTGGATAGGGCGATGAACGTGAATAAGACGGGCTAGTGGTAAAGCCGATCTGGTTATTCACAATAATATGGATCGTGCCGCCAGTGCGATAGCCACGCAAATCCGAAAAGGCAAAGGTTTCGCCAACAACACCCTGTCCGGCAAAAGCCGCGTCACCATGCAAAAGAATACCCAGCACTTCGGTACGATCATGGTCATCACGTTGTTGCTGTTTTGCCCGCACCCGTCCAACAACAACCGGATCAACAATTTCCAGATGCGAGGGATTAGGTGCCAGACTCAGATGCACCGAGCTATTATCAAAAACACGGTCAGCCGATGCGCCCATATGATATTTCACATCACCCGAGCCCCCAACATCTTCAGGATTCGCCGGATTACCCAGAAATTCGGAAATGATCGCCCGAAACGGCTTACTCAGAACATTATGCAGAACATTCAGACGGCCGCGATGCGCCATGCCGATAACAGCTTCGCCAAGGCCAAGCTGGTTGCCGCGCTTGAGAATTTGTTCAATCGCCGGAATCACCGCTTCGGCGCCATCCATGCCAAACCGCTTGGTGCCCGTATATTTCTTATGCAGATAGCGTTCAAATTCTTCGGCATCAACCAGACGTTCATAAATCGCCTGCTTACCTTTGATGGTAAAATCTGTGCGGTTGCCAATGGCTTCGATACGTTCTTGAATCCATGCTTTTTGCGCCGGGTCCTGAATATGCATGAATTCAACGCCGATGGTGCCGCAATAGGTTTGGCGCAACACATCGATAATTTCCCGCAAGGTCGCGGTTTCCAGACCAAGCACATAATTGATGAAAATTGGACGATCCCAGTCATCTTCACCAAAGCCATAGGCTTCGGGATCAAGTTCGGGATGTAGTTCCGGCTCTTCAAGTGCCAGCGGATCAAGCCGAGCCAGCAGATGCCCGCGGATACGATAGGCGCGAATCAGCATCACCGCACGCAATGAATCCAGCGTCGCCGCCCGCATATTGCCCGCATTCAGATTGCCATTTGATTTATGCGCCGCCGCAACAGCCTTGATCGAAGCTTCCGGATCAACCGCCCCCACGACACGGCTTATGCCATTGCCCCAGCTTGGACCTTTTTCTTCCCAGCTTGGGCCTTTATCCCCAATATCGCCAACCGCCTCAAGCTGTTCGAAATAACGCGCCCATGCCGCATCAACGGCGCGCGGGTTGCGCCGCCAGGCGTCGTTCATTTCAGCTATAAAAGTGGCATTAGCGCCAGATAGAAAGCTACTATCGAGAGCATCAGCATTTTGATGATCGGCGTCGTCACGATTTGGGGTTACCGAATCACTCATGTTTTTCAATCCATCACTTATAGACGCTATTTATTGGCCATAGTGTATAAGCTATTCACTTATATTCAAGAAGAATGGTTGCCAATCGCTGACATAACAGCATCACCAAGCGCGGCAGGTGACGACGCCATCACAAAACCAGCTGCTTCCATCGCCGCTATCTTGTCAACAGCGGCACCACTTCCCCCCGATACAATCGCACCGGCATGACCCATACGGCGTCCTGGCGGCGCTGTCTGACCGGCAATAAATCCGGCAATCGGCTTGCGGTTGGATTGTGCCATATAATAGGCGGCGGCTTCTTCTTCGGCAGAGCCACCAATTTCGCCAATCATGACAATCGCCTCGGTCTGGTCATCAGCCAGAAACATTTCAAGGCAATCGATAAAGTTGGTGCCATTGACCGGATCACCGCCAATGCCAACACATGTTGACTGGCCAAGTCCGGCGGCTGTTGTCTGGGCAACCGCTTCATAGGTCAAAGTACCCGAACGCGACACGATACCGACCTTGCCCGGCTTATGAATGTGGCC
>NZ_CAXBVX010000097.1:0-7350 GCF_963979125.1 uncultured Candidatus Puniceispirillum sp. | reverse complement strand
CCATTGCGCCGCGCGCCTTTTTAGCAAAAAAACTAACAATTTTGGCTTTCCCAGCCTTATATTCCATAAATACAGGCGTAATGACCTGTGGCGTAAGGACTGACAGATCAACAGCACCAAAATATTCCTGTGACGCACAATTAACCAAGACCTGAGAATTAGTAGCTGTGGCATGTGCATTCAAAGCGTCAGATAACTGTTGACCCCAATAGTCATAAAGCGAAGCACCACGTGAGGTTTTCAACCGGCTTCCCATTTCCAGACGATACGGTTCAATCGCATCCAAAGGGCGCAAAACACCATAAAGACCAGATAATATACGCAAATGATTTTGTGCCCACGCCATTTCGTCAGAGTCCAGCGATGCCGCTTCAAGCCCCTGATAGGTATCACCGGCAAAAGCCAAAGCGGCAGGTTTTTTGTCTTGATTTCCAAAGGCGGCAAAACGATCAGCATTCAACTGTGCCAAATTTGTGCTTAGCCCCATCAGACGCTGCAAATCTTCCAAACTTAGATCACGAGCAACAGCGGCCAGCTCGACTGCATCACGGGAGAAAGCAGGTTCGGTCGATACCACGCCGTCGGCAGGTTGCATATTCAATTTTTTAGCAGGTGAAACCACAACAAGCATGACACTCTCCTCAAAAGGTAGTTCTAAATTAACGCTCAATACGCCAAACGTCCAGAAATGCATTAGCAGAAGTTAATAAAATACTTTTATGCGTCAGCATTCAGTATATTGGCTCTGATATTATGAACAATTGTTTGGGTTTGCTCACAATTATGTTTACCATAAACAGATAATCAACCTAACCGCATTTTATGAAAGTTTCGAAACAACCATGACCAAAGCCAACATTTCTGCACTGGACGTGCGGGGAAAAAATCTCCGGATCAATAGTGACCGCCTTTGGGACTCGTTAATGGAAATGGCAAAAATTGGCCCGGGCATCGCTGGGGGCAATAACCGCCAGACATTGACCGATGAAGATGCCGAAGGCCGCCGTGTGTTTCAGCTATGGTGCGAAGCTGAAGGCATGAGTATGGGGTTGGACAAATTGGGAAATATGTTTGCCCGTCGCGAAGGCACTGACCCAACATTGCTCCCAGTGATGATAGGAAGCCATCTCGACACCCAGCCCACAGGTGGCAAATATGATGGTGTCCTTGGTGTTTTAGCGGGACTAGAAATCATCCGAACATTGAATGACACAGGCATCAAAACAAAGCATCCCATTGAGGTTGTTAACTGGACAAATGAAGAAGGTGCGCGCTTTTCACCGCCAATGATGGCATCAAGCGTGTTCGCAGGCATGTACACGACCGAATGGGTCTATGACCGCGAAGATGCTGATGGCAAAACCGTTGGCGAAGAGCTTGCCCGCATTGGCTGGGTTGGTGATGAAGACGTTGGTGCCCGCAAAATGGCAGCTTTCTTTGAACTTCACATCGAACAAGGCCCAATTCTGGAAAATGAAAATATCGATGTTGGTGTTGTCACCCACGGTCAAGGATTAAACTGGCTTCAAGTGACATTGACTGGCAAGTCATCGCATACAGGATCAACGCCAATGCCAAATCGAGTCAATGCTGGTCTTGGCATGGCACGCATCACCCAACTGGTCGATGATATTGCCTTGTCGCACGCACCACTTGCCGTTGGCGCTGTGGGGCATTGTGATATCTATCCGAACTCACGCAATATCATTCCGGGCAAGGCTGTATTCACAATAGATTTCCGTCATCCAACACAGGCTGTCATCGATGATATGGAACGGCTTCTTCGTGAAGGTGCCCAGAAAATTGTAGATGACATTGGCCTGACCATGGACATTGAACAGGTGGGGAAATTCGATCCTGTAACTTTTGATGAAGGCTGTGTATCTGCGGTGCGCCGTGCGGCAGAACGGCTTGGCTATGCACATCGTGACATTGTTTCCGGAGCTGGTCATGACGCTTGCCTAATCAATCGCGTTGCGCCAACTGCTATGGTTATGTGCCCTTGTGTTGATGGCCTGTCGCATAATGAAGCAGAGGAGATCAGCAAGGATTGGGCAGCGGCGGGAACTGATGTTCTGTTTCATGCTGTTCTGGAAACAGCTGGCATTATTGATGAGTGAGCGTCTTTTGAGTGGAGAAAATGGTATGATTGTCGATCTAATCGGCTATACGGATAAATTGTCGGGGCGACCTGGCGACACTATTAATTTCAAGGTTTCCAGCCAAATTGATGCCCCCGTCGAAGCCAAGCTTTTGCGTTCAATATGTGCTGATGCCAATCCGGCTGGCATGGGTATTGTTGAAACAAATTGTGATGATATTTTTCCGCCGCAACAGTTCAACGCTGGCAACCAGCCCTTTCAATCTGGTTCCTATGCCAAGACAATATCCCCGTTGCAACATCATGCACAGAACAGCATTCAGATTTCTGTTACTGTCTTTCCGACCTTGTTTACGGCTGGCACGCAGACCATTCTTTCTATTGGTGAGGTTCGGCTTGACCTAGACGCTAGCGGTCTGGTTACCCTGACATCGCATCAAGACAAAGTTTCCAGCAAGACGCCTTTGCGGTTGCATAAATGGCATCAAATCACCGCCACTATGAATGCATCTGGCGAAGTAAGCATTCATATTTTACACCTCGCTAGCGTTAACGCCAACACGGAAACGGTTTCAAATCAATTAGCAAACGCTTTGGTACATATGCATATTGATGGGTTTGTATGTCTTGCCGCCACGCTTGACACCAAAGGCCCAGGGCAATTTTTTAATGGTAAAATAGAAGCGCCTTTGATTATGGCCGACGGTATAGCTATTGCCGATTGGAATTTGGCTGTTGATATGACCAGCCTGACAATCTCTAGTGCTCTTGCACAGCCTGACAACAAGCATGCACTCACCCTGTTTAATGCCCCAACCCGCGCGGTATGTGGCAGTCAATGGGACGCCAGTGAACTGAACTGGCAACATAAACCAGATCATTATGCGGCGATCCATTTCCATGATGATGACATTTATGATTTTGGCTGGGACACCAGTTTTTCATTCACAATCCCTGATGATATGTCATCTGGCATCTATGTTATGCGTATCACCTGCAACGGGCATGAAGACGCTATGCCGTTTTTTGTCTGTCCGCCAAAGGGTGTTCGTCGCGCCAAATTATGCGTTCTGGTTTCGACATTTACTTATGCTATTTATGGCAATCACGCGCGCCCAGATTATGTGCCTGCATGGCAAGAACGCATAAAGGAATGGGGTGCCTATCCGCATAATCCTGCGGCTTATCCACAATATGGTCTTTCGACCTATAACAACCATAGTGACGGTTCTGGCATATGCCATGCTTCGCATAAACGTCCCCTTTTCAATTTACGGCCTGGATATATAACGTTTGGCGCTGCGGATTGTTCAGGCCTTCGTCATTTTCAGGCTGACAGCCATTTGATTGCATGGTTGCATAACCAGAATATCGACTATGACATCATCACCGATGACGAAATTGACCGCGACGGTTTTGCAGCCATCGAAGGGTATGATGCGGTTACAACCGGAACACATCCTGAATATCACACAACCAACACGCTTGATGCGCTGACAGCATATCGTGATAAAGGCGGCGCCCTGATCTACCTAGGTGGTAATGGCTTTTACTGGCGCATTATTCGCCATAAGGAAGATCCTAATCTTTTAGAAATCAGACGTGCAGAAGACGGATTGCGCGCATGGGCGTCCCAGCCTGGCGAATATTATAACGCGTTTGATGGTTCCTATGGGGGGCTATGGCGACGTAATGGACGCCCCCCGCAAAAACTTGTTGGTATCGGCTTTACCGCACAAGGTATTTTCGAGGGCATGCCCTATAAACGTGTATGTAATGACAGCGCCTTTGACTGGGTTTTTGATGGTATTGATGATAGCCCAATTGGCGATTTTGGGTTTAGCGGTAACGGCGCAGCAGGGTTTGAGCTTGATCGAGTTGATACCAAATTAGACGAAGGCCAAGACATCACCATATTGGCACAATCTTATGATACACGCGATACATTCATGCTGGTGCCCGAAGAACAATTGACGCATTTGACAAACCTGTCTGGTGGTAGCGAAAGCGAAGCCAAACGCGCAGATATGGTCTATTTCAAAACGCCATCAGGCGGACAGGTTTTTTCTGTCGGCTCAATTACCTTTTGTGGAAGTCTGCCTTGGAACAATTTTGACAATAATGTTTCTAGGCTACTTCGCAACGTCATAGATCGGTTTACGGGGTAACGCCAGCCGCGACCATATGGCTTTAAAGCGGCGCGCGGCCAATTGATGGTGTTACAGATTCGATGCTGGCACCGATACGAATGGCCATTGCTTCATCATGCGCTCTGGCAATAATCTGCAAACTATGCGGCATGCCATCCTTGGCAAGACCTGTCGGCACACTCAAACCGCACATCGCCAGATAGTTAAATGGACGGGTAAAATGGCCAGGTGAGATTGCCTGATCAACATCGTCTATTTTGGGCGCAGTACTTGTCGTTGATGGCGTCAATATGGCATCAAAACCTTTGATGGCTTCATTAAATTCATCACAGCGGTTGCGGCGTGTTTCCAACATGCGCACATAGTCATGCGCCAGATACGCCTTGCCAGTCAGCATACGCTTGCGGACATCCTCATCCATTGGCGCGGCACTATCTTCATAGAGATGTCCATGATTGTTATAGGCTTCAACCGCCGTTATGGCACCATTATCATCGGCAAGGCTGCCATAGCCAAAAGGTGACGTAAATACCTCTATCTCTGCCCCAAGGCGTTGCAAAGCGTCTATTGCCAGATCGTAGCCTGCAAGAATATCAGCCGAACAATTATCGCGTTCTGACTGTGCCATCTGCCCTAACTTCAGCCCGCGTACACCTTTACCCATCATCTGATAAAGTCCACCGCCTGTCTGCAGATCGCGGTCGATAAGGCTACTTTCACGACCCAACATCACTTCATATAATATCACCGTATCAGCAACTGTCTGCGCCATTGGCCCAGGTGAATCAAGTGTTTGCGCCAGCGGGGCAATGCCATCACATGGTAATTGACCTTCGGTCACTTTCAGGCCTGCAATGCCACAATAGGCTGCTGGCAACCTAACCGAACCACCTGTATCAGACCCGATGCCACATACAGCCAGACCAGCGGCTGTTGCCACGCCTGATCCTGACGATGAACCGCCCGGAATACGATGGTTTTTCATATCCCACGGGTTCCAGGGCGTGCCCATCTTCTGGTTCGTACCCCAGCCACCAAAAGCGGACTCAACAGTCTTGCTTTTACCAAGAATAATGCCACCAGCTGCAATCAAACGTCGTACCACTGTGCCCGTTTTTGCCGAGACGCGGTCTTTAAGTGTCATAGACCCATTTGTGCAAATTTGACCTTCAAGCTCATATATATCTTTCAAAGCAAAGGGAATCCCATGAAATGGGCCAATCCGGTAGCCAGACATAAAAGCCTTGTCTGCCGCCTCGGCTGCCTGCATGGCCTGTTCAAAGAACACGGTCTGATAGGCGCCAAGATGTGGATTATGTTTTTCAATCGCCTGCAAATGCGCATCAACGACCTTTGATGGCTTTGTCTGATGCGTTACATAGGCCGCCGACAAGCTTTCAATACTGCCAAATAAATCAGTCATACGAAACTCCAGCTAGGATATGTGCGGTCAGGAACGTTTGGTGGCCAGTTTCTTTTTTGGCTTAGTTGTGCTGGCTGGCGCTTTCTTTTTTGGCGCAACCTTCTTTGGTTTGGCACTGCTTTTCCAATCTTTTCCAGGCACTGCTGCCAACAGGTCACGGGTGTAATCATGTTGTGGATTAGCAAAGATGTCTGCGGTGGCGCCTGTCTCAACAACCTCGCCATAGCGCATGACAGCAAGCCGGTCACACACTTGGGCTGCCACCCGCAAGTCATGGGTAATAAAGATCATAGACAGATTCATCTGGTCTCTAATCTCTTCAAGAAGATCAAGAATTTGTGCCTGAATAGATACATCAAGTGCCGAAACAGGTTCATCAGCGATCAAAATTTCGGGTTTTAAAGCTAAAGAACGGGCAATGCCAATCCGTTGACGCTGACCGCCAGAAAATTCATGCGGATAACGCTCAAATGAACGCTCATCAAGCCCCACGATTGAAATGAGCTCACGCGCCCTTTTATCTGCTTCTATTTTGCTCGTACCTTGGGTTACTGGCCCCTGCGCAATGATGTCCCCCACTTTGATACGGGGGTTTAACGATGCAAATGGATCCTGAAACACCATCTGAATCTTATTTCGCCATAACCGCATTTCTGCGCGGCTGAGTTTGTTAATCTGCGTACCTTCAATACTGATATCACCTGAGTCAGTATCCATCAAACGAATGATACAGCGTGCCAATGTTGACTTGCCCGATCCACTTTCACCCACGATGCCCAAGGTTTCACCCTTATGAAGATCAAGCGTTACATTCTTGACAGCCTTGACCTCACGCGATGCGACGCCGAAACCAAATAGGCCACGCCCACCACCAAATGTCTTGCACACATCCGTTGCAGACAGAACTTGTACTTTTGACCGCGAACGCGCTTTCCGTGGTGAAAGGCTTGGCACAGCGTCAATCAAAGCCTGTGTATAGGGATGTGTCGGGTTATTCAGCACTTTTTCTACCGAGCCGCTTTCGACAACCAGCCCATGTTGCATAACCGCAACACGATCAGCAATATCAGCCACCACACCAAAATCATGTGTAATGAAAAGTACGCCCGTATCATTGGCTTTCTGCATATCACGGATCAATTTTAATATCTGTGCCTGCGTAGTGACATCCAGCGCCGTTGTCGGCTCGTCGGCAATCAGAATCTTAGGTTTTAACGCCAGTGCCATCGCGATCATCGCACGCTGGCGCTGGCCGCCAGACAATTCATGTGGATAGGCGTTCATGATATGCGCAGGGTCAGGAAGATTTACATCTTCCAGAAGCGTAATCGCTTTTTGCCACCGTTCTGCACTTGGCATATCAACATGATAACGAAAAATTTCATCAATCTGGGCACCAATCGACATGACCGGATTAAGGGCAGTCATAGGTTCCTGAAAAATCATTGATATTTCACTGCCACGAATATCCCGCAAGCGATCATAGCTGGCTTTGGTAACATCCTCGCCATTGAAATTGATTGCGCCGTTTGAAACCTGCACATGCGGTGCAGGCAACAGCCCCATCACAGCACGAGCGGTAAGTGACTTTCCCGATCCACTTTCACCAACCACACATAGGGTTTCACCTTGCGTAAGCTCAAGATCGACCTTTTGCACAGCATATAGATCGGAAG
>NZ_CAXBVX010000096.1:0-7420 GCF_963979125.1 uncultured Candidatus Puniceispirillum sp. | reverse complement strand
TGATCTGGTAGATCGATTGCGGGTGAGATCGTCAATTTGAAATGGCATCCTGATACCCGTACCATCTGCACATAGAAGATAGGCACATTTTTTTTGATGGCGACTTTGATATGGCCGATTGGCGTATTGGCTGGATGTCCAAAAAATGGAACTGCCATGCCTTCGCGTAATTTCTGATCGATAAGCAGGCACATGAACTGGTTTTTTCGAATGGCGCTAATCATGCCCAATGCGGCTTCACGACCTTTTGGGAACATTTCGCCGCCAAAGGTACGCTGTCGGCGTGCCAGCAACCCCGACAGAAACGGATTATTGAGCGGGCGATAAATGGCCGCAACTTTTTTACCAACACTCCGCGCGGCAAAGGGGCCTAATTCCCAATTGCTCATATGCGCGCTGATCAGGAAACCACCCGTTTCAATATCGCGAATATGTTCTTGTCCGACAAATTCAACATAGCCTGTATCGACAAGCTTGTTTATGTGCGGATATTCGCCAATCACACGCCCCAGATTCATCCACATGCCGCGTAAAATCTGGCTTTGTTGGGCGTGCGACAAATGCGGCATGGCATAAGCTAGGTTGCGTCGTGCACGTTTATGCCACGGGGTTAGTGGGCCCAATATCGACATCACCAGCCCCATAAAGACACTGGCAATAGCTACAGGCAGAATCCAGGCAATCCCAAACAGGATGAATACCAGTAATGCCTCTAATGGCCAGAAGATAGTTTGACGTATCAGCCTTACTATGACTTTGGGTAGGGGATCAGACATTGATGCCGTGACTCGCTTTTTGATCGGCAATCGCCATGATATGCCCTAACAATTCATCAATCGCATCAGTCTGCATTGTGATAGGCAGAAATGAAATCCGTTCGCGCCATTCGCTAGGCAGGCGTATCCAGTCTTTTTGTGTTGTAATCAGGTTGGCGCCAAGGCGAATCGAATCTTCCTGTAACCGTGATAGGTCACTTTGCGTATAGAGATGATGATCAGCAAATGCCAAGCTTTGCACAATAGTCCCGCCTACTTTCTCGATGGTGCGGAAAAAGCGTTGCGGGCGACCAATGCCAGCAAATGCTAACAACGGTGCATCTCCTAGATCGGTAATGATTGTCTGATCGGCAACAACGGTACCAGTCATGATAGGCACACGTCCATCGATTGCCTTTGCCAGCTCATGCTCGTCCTCACCATTGATAAAGGCAAAATCAAGGCTGGCAAGGCCAGCATCAAAAGTAACGCGCATCGGCCCTGCGGGTAATAGTCTTCCATTGCCGATACCGGCGGTGCCATCAAAAACACCAACCGCCATATCTTTGTTCAAATAGGGGTTCTGCAAGCCGTCATCCATCAAAATGATATTATGAATGCCGCGATTTATAATGGTTTGGGCGGCCACGATCCGATCACGTCCGATAATCACGTCACGACCTTCGGCTAGCATCAGCGGCTCATCCCCGCAATCGGCGGCAGTATGGATTGTGCCATCCACCCACAGCGGGCCTTTTTGTGATCCACCATACCCACGGCTCAAAATGACAGGGTTCATCCCCGCATCAACAAGCCGATCATATAGCAGTGATACAAGGGGTGTTTTGCCCGTGCCGCCAGCGCTCAGATTGCCAATGCATATCACAGGTAAGGCAACGCTGGTTTGCTTGGCAAGATGGTCACGCAAATGCGTTGCCAGTGACCATAGGGCGGCAAGCGGTAACAGGGCCGTAGATGTGATCCCTTTATGATTCCAGAATTCAGGCGTTTTAATCATCTATCTACTGTCTTGGCATTGACCAATGCAAAAATCATTCTTGCGGCTTCTCGCGGGCGTTGGCGGGCGCTTTCAACATAGGTTTTGGCCGCCTTGGCGTGCTGTTGTTTTTTTCGAGAATCAAACGCTAGCACAGAAGTAACCATTGCGCCCAGATCATCTGGCTTATCAATTAAATGTATAATATCACAGCTAGACAGCGCGCCAAATTCATTTTCATTTTTAAAAATATGCGGGCCGGTGATAATAGGCACCCCAAAGCTGGCTGGCTCTAGCGGGTTATGCCCGCCTTTTGGAACCAGTGATCCACCTAAAAATACAACATCGGCAAGGTCAAAAACGCTACCCATTTCGCCCAGGCTGTCAAGGATGTAAAGCGCTGTTTTGCTGTCTGGTTTTTGATCTTTGCTTCGTCGCGGGATGGTCTGATCCAGCGCCTTATCCGCTATATCGGCAATGGCATCGGCGCGTTCGGGATGACGTGGCGCAATGATTGTCAGAATTTTATCAGCATGCTGGCGTGCCACGGTAATGGCCGCTTCATCCTCACCTTCATGCGTTGAAGCTGCCAGAAAGATCGCACGGTTACCGCTGGCTTTGCGGATCAACGCCTGCAAGCCAACATCAATCGACAGGGTTGCTGCGGTCATTTTTAATGACCCACCAACATGCACGTCAGCGGCTTTTGCACCCAGATTGATAAAATTTTGTTGCTGATCGGCATCAACCGCCAGGATCAGGTCAGTGCAACCAAATAGCTGGCGGGCGACCGTGGGGCGTTTCTGCCAAGATGCAACAGCCTTTTGTGATAATTGTGCTGACGCAAATATGACTGGGATATGACGGGCGGCGGTGCGTGTGACAAGATTTGGCCAAAAATCGGACTCCAGAAAAATGGCAACCTTTGGTGCAAACATATCCAAAAAGCGATCAACAAAGGCAGGGTGATCAAGCGGCTGATAGATATGTGTGATGTTGGCACTTGTTTTTGCACGGGCGATCATTTCTGCCGCCGTAATCGTATTGGTGGTGATGATGATCGGGCTATCCTTGTCTTCATCATGAATGGCTTCGGCCAGTGCCAAAGCGGCAATCGCTTCGCCAACACTGACAGCATGAAGCCATATGCCCCCCGCCTTATATATTGTGCTATAGCGCCCATAACGTTCGTCAAGGCGGGTTTTGTCTTCCTTTCCCACATGGGCGCGCCGTGCCATCACAAGGCCAGTAAAAGGGTACAGGCATGTCCATAAAAAATTATATAGGCGTAATGACATCAACGCTGGGCATCCTCCTCGGCAAATAACCGATCAGCTTTATCAGCAAGATCATTCATCGCCACTTCAATCTTTAGCCGGCTTGCCTCCATCGTGTCACGATCCCCTTTTGGCACATCGATTGGCTCGCCCCAGATAAACCGACCACGGGCAAATGGCTTGGGAATGATTGTGCCGTCCCACCCTGGCGCACGCCAATAACGGTCAACAGCCCAGCATATTGGCACAACAGGTTTGCCAGCCATCGCAGCTAGCGCTACGGGGCCAACGGCCAGCTTTCGGGCGGGGCCACGCGGGCCATCGGGTGTGATGGTTGCAATCTGGCCGCGGTCAAGAACACGCTTCATCCCGCGCAAACCGGAAATGGCATTGCGGTTTGAACTGCCCCAGACTGTTCGGATACCCATGCGGTTAACAGTGTAGGACATAAGCTGTCCATCAGCATGTGGTGATTGCAGAACATACATCGGATGTCGCCGCGGCCATAGCCATGGCACGGCAAAAATGCGCTCATGCCATAAAATCAGCACAAAACCATTATGATTGTTTAATATTTGGTCAGCATGCTGACGATTCACCGTTTTCCAGCGCGTAGTAATCATGATCGACGCAATAATACCAGCAACAACCCAGCTTAGGCACCATATAACAAATTTGTTTCGGATAAAGCGTTTGAACATAAGCGTGTCTGGTTCGGGCCATAAAGTTGTTGCAAGCAGAAAGCCGGATGGCAAATAGCTAGGAATAAATATAGAAATAGCCTATTAAGAGCTGTCTGCGGTACTGTTATTTATAGTAAATTTGCGAAACTTTGACATTACCAGATAAGCAGGCGCCGAATTGGGATTGGTTTTAGATATCTATGACGTCTTTCTTACGACTTGAAACCCCCGAAGAGGGGATGCCACGCCGCCGTTTACTTGTTATTCAGCCGCTTGTTGGTATTGGTGATATGGTCTGGCATAAACCGTGGATCGATCATCTTGCCGATTTTTATGATGTCATTCTGGCTACCAAACCAACCGTGCAGGCATCAGTATTATTCGCCAACACCCCCGGCGTTGTCGAGATTCTAGATATAGACAGGTCACAGCGCGGCCAGCGTGGCCAGCATGACGGCTTTATGGGTCTATGGCGGCTAGCTCGACGCTTTCGGCACACAGCCGTTGATCAGGTCGTCATCATGCATCACAGTTCCACCTATGCCATTGCCGCTTGGCTGGCGGGCATTCCCGCTCGTTTTGGATATGGCATTGGCAGTCAGTCATACTGGTTGAATCGTGGTTACTTCCTGCCAAAGTCAGCGCGCCACCAACATCCAACCAGCAAAATGGCGATCTTTGCTGATATTAATGGGTTTGCCCCTGTAACAAACACGTGGCATATCACACCAACCGATTTTGCTTTTGACGAAGCGGATAAATTTCTGGCGGCGCATCAAATCGGTGTTGATGATAATGGCAAAAGCCCGTTCATCATCATGGGGGTAGGGGCCATGCACCCTGATCGGCGCTGGTCAGCTGAAAATTTTGCCAGACTTGTAACACAGATGCGCCAAGACCGGCCTGACATTTACATTGGTTTGATGGGTGCGCCTTCGGAACAGCCGATTATAGACGATGTGTTTTCATATCTTGCTGATGTGACTGGTGTGATTAGTTGTACCAACAAGCTGGATGTCGCTATTGCCCTGTTTGTCCGTTCGATTTGCTATGCTGGCAATGATACCAGCCTGTTGAATTTGTCGGCGGTGGCGGGGACACCATCAATTGGCCTATTTGCACAGTCCCGCCCTTTGACTTACAGTCCGAATATTCTGGCTGTATGTGTTGATGAGGAAAAAATTGGCATTCCGGGACAAATTGATACGATCATGCCTGAAAGCGTGGCAGCGGCAATTGCCGACCTTCTGCCGCCACAGCATGCTGGATAGAGCTAATGTCTAAGACCCTTGATAAGCGCGGAGCAAACCGCCAGATTTTTAATCGCATGTGGCAAGGTTGGGTGCGGCGCTATCGTGGCCAGTTAGCAGGTACAGTCGCTTTGATGGCTTTTGTTGCGGCAACGGCGGCGGCTTATCCACTTTTAACCAAATATATTTTTAACGCCCTTGCTGATGGCCGCGCTGGCGAGGTCATTCTATATGCGCCACCTGTTATTATTCTGCTAGCCTTGCTAAAAGGCGGTGCTTTGTTTGCCCAAACGGTTCAGGTCAATAAATTGGCTTTGCGGGTGACAACCGATTTGCAAAAAGACATGGCAAAAAGCCTGATCGAGGCGGATCTATCGGTGGTCACGCGCGAACCAGCTGGCACATTCATGTCACGTATCATGAATGATCTGAATCTGGTGCGCGAAGCCTTTGTCCGACTAGCTAATAATCTGGTGCGTGATGCGCTGACTGTGATCGTGCTTATCGGCGCGATGATCTATCTTGACTGGCTGATGACACTGATTGTCATGGCTGTCTATCCAATCGCTATTCAGCCGATCATTCGTATTGGCAATCGCCAACGCAAGGCTTCGGGTAGTCTGCAATCGCATATGGAAGGCGTGACGTCGCTTCTGGCCGAAACGCTACAAGGCGTGCGGATGGTCAAGGCCTATCAGATGGAAGCGTCAGAAACCAAGCGTACTGCAACTGCCTTTGATGGTTTGTTCACGCGGCTTGTTGCCTTGCTTACTGGACGCGCGATGATTGACCCTATTCTTGAGGTTATTGGCGGTTTAGCTGTTGGCGGTGTTGTTGCGCTGGCAGGTTGGCGTGTTGCCAATGGCGATATGCAGGTGGGCGATGTTATCGCCTTTATCACCACCTTAATCATGCTCGTGCAACCCGTGCGGGGTATTGGCACGTTGAATGCGGTGACACAGGAAGCCTTGGCGGCGGCGGAACGAATTCTGTCATTGCTGGACATTCCTAAACTGATAATCGATGCTCCGGATGCCCGTACATTAAAAATTGGCAAAGGCGACAAGGGTGATATTCGCTTTGACAAGGTCGGCTTTACCTATGGCAAAGAAACCGCTCTTGGTGATGTGAGTTTTAACGCATCATCAGGCCAGACCGTGGCTTTGGTTGGGCCAAGCGGGGCTGGCAAGACAACAATTATCAATCTATTGCCGCGATTCTATGATGTTGATGCGGGTATGATTTCAATTAATGGACAGGATATCCGTGATCTGACAATCGAAAGTCTGCGGGCAAATATAGCTTTGGTAAGCCAGGAAGCGGTTCTGTTCGAAGATACGGTAGCAGCAAATATTGCTTTTGGTCGGCCTGATGCCACTAATGACGACATTATGACCGCTGCCAAAAATGCCGCCGCACATGATTTTATAATGGCACTGCCAGATGGCTATCAGACTCAGGTTGGTGCCATGGGTAATCGTCTATCGGGGGGGCAAAGGCAACGCATTTCGATTGCCAGAGCCATGCTGAAAGATGCACCCATTCTGCTTCTTGATGAGGCCACAGCCGCGCTTGATGCCGCGTCGGAAAAACAGGTGCAAACCGCACTTGAACGGTTGCAAAAGGGACGTACCACATTGGTGGTTGCGCACCGGTTGGCGACTGTGCGCAATGCCGACATGATTCTGGTGATGGAAGATGGCGGCATTACCGAAACCGGCACGCATGATGATCTGATTGCCAAAGACGGCCTTTATGCACGCTTATGCAAGCTACAGTTCTTTGCCGATAAATAGACAATATGGATATGCTTATTCGCGGCGTAATACGCTGTCGATAAGGCGGTCTGCCCAGCCTTGCGAACGGAATTCAGCCAGCATGGCTTCAGGGTCATAGATATTATCGACCCAATCATAAAATGCCATCCCTTGATCTTCATAAGGGAAATAGGCTTTGAAAAAGACGTCAAGCAGGCCGGTTTTGGCTTGTTTCACATGTCCATATTTCCACGCCAGTTGCTTGGCGGCTTCACGGGCAGGACGTTTTTCTGCAACCAGCATATATAAAGCAGACATCAATCCAGCGCGGTCAGCACCTGATTTGCAATGCATCAAGGCTGGTTTTTCTATAGCGGTGAAAATGGCTTTGGCATCATGCAACATGGCCTTATCCGGTGCGGCACGCGAACGGGCGGTAAAATCCAGCAAGGTAATGCCCGCTTTGGCACAGGCTTCAGCTTCAAGCTGCCAGACGCCATCATCTCGTGGCCCGCGTAAATTTATGATCGTTTTGATCCCGCTAGCAGCTATTCTACCTACCTCGACTGGGCCAGGCTGATTGCCACGCCACATGCCGGGGGCTATTTCATGCCGATTATGCCAGAAAAGCCGCAAAAATCCGTGATCTTTTAAGATTAGATCAATCCAGTCGGCGGCACCACGCCGCTTTACCGGCGGGG
>NZ_CAXBVX010000095.1:0-7536 GCF_963979125.1 uncultured Candidatus Puniceispirillum sp. | reverse complement strand
TGCCACCAACCGCAACCGCCGCGCAGAAAGCAAGCCTGCGAGGTGCCGCCGATGGCGCGGCTTTATGGATTGCGCATCATGATCCAAAGACACATAAGCAACATTGCCCAAATCCCGATGGTGCCAAGGCAATCTTTGAATCTGCCGAACGCGCCCGTGTCGAGGCGATTGGTGCGAATGATCTTGCCGGCGTTGGTGAGAATTTGACCGCTGCCTTGAACCAGCGATATGAAAATCGCCAGATCGAAGCACCGGGTAGCGCTGATGAGGCGGGCATAGCCGAAGTCGTAAGGCTATTGTTGCGCGAGGAGCTGACCGGCGCCCCACCACCGCAGAATCTGTCGATGGTGATGGATTTATGGCGCCCATGGGTAAAATCACGCGCTGGTGATCTGCTCGACCAGTTAGAAGCCACTATTGGCGATCAAACCCAGTTTGCCGAAATCTCACGTCGCCTGATTGGTGCTTTGGAAACCGATCTTGGTGACGCGTCGTCAAATCCGGATGACGATGCCGATGAAGGCAGTGATGAAGATGATAGTGGCGATAGCCAGAGCGATCAGGATGGTGAGCAGTCCGCCGTTGGCGAAGACCAGTCCGAAGGCGAAGACAGCCAGTCAATGGATGATGCTGGTGATGCCGGATCCTCGCAAGAGGGCGAAATGGGCGAAGCAGATGGATCCGAAGAAGGCATGTCGGACGGCGAGTCACCCAATGCGGATATGACAGGTCATAATGCAGATCGAGGCAAGGCCGATGATGCTTACCGCACATTCGAAACCAAATTTGACGAGATTGTCTCAGCCGCCGATCTGTGCGATGCGGAAGAGCTTGATCGTCTGCGTACAATGCTTGACCGGCATATGGAAAATGTGACGTCGGTGGTTGGCAAGCTGGCCAACCGACTGCAACGGAAATTGATGGCGCATCAAAACCGGTCATGGGATTTTGATCTTGAAGAAGGCATTCTGGATGCGGCAAAACTGCACCGCGTTGTAACCCAGCCATTGAGCGCGCTATCCTATAAACAGGAACAGGACACCAAATTCCGCGATACGGTTGTGACCTTGCTTCTGGATAATTCCGGATCGATGCGCGGGCGTCCAATCACCATTGCCGCCGTTACAGCCGATATTCTGGCACGCACACTCGAACGATGCGGCGTCAAGGTTGAAATTCTGGGCTTTACCACACGCGCATGGAAAGGTGGCCAATGTCGTGAATTATGGCAGCAGGCTGGCAAACCAGCCGCACCAGGACGCCTGAATGATCTGCGCCATATCATTTACAAGCCAGCCGATGTGCCATGGCGGCGGGCACGCAAATCACTGGGTTTGATGTTGCGTGAAGGCATTCTGAAAGAAAATATCGATGGCGAGGCGCTATTATGGGCGCATGAGCGTTTGCTTGCGCGCACCGAAGATCGCCGTATCATGCTGGTCATTTCTGATGGCGCGCCTGTTGATGATTCGACCTTGTCGGTCAATAGCGGTAGCTATCTGGAACGACATCTGCGTGAAGTGATTGCCTATATCGAAGGACGCTCGCCTATCGAATTGCTAGCTATCGGTATTGGACATGACGTCACCCGCTATTACCGTCGCGCGGTCACCATAACCGATGTCGATCAGCTAGGTGGTGCTGTTGTCGGTCAGCTTACTGACCTATTTGACGAAGACACCGCACGGCGCGGCAAAAAGGTTGCCTAAACAGCTTTATGTACCATCAAAACAAAACCCCGCCAAAAGCGGGGTTTTTAAATTCATAACTATATTTGGATTTATGACTTGGCTTGTGCCGCCATCATTTCGCGTTTCAACAAGCGTGCTTCATCGGCAAGTTCCGAATTACGTGCCTGCATCAAAAACGCATCAATACCACCATGCTTTTCAACAGTGCGGATAGCGCTTGTCGAGATACGCAGACTGATCTTGCGATCCAGAATTTCGCTTTGCATGCTTGCCTGCTGAAGGTTCGGAAGGAATCGGCGGCGCGTGCGGTTGTTTGCGTGACTGACATTGTTACCAGCCATGACAGTTTTACCAGTGATTTGACAGCGTTTAGCCATGATAAGCCTCGGTATTTTTCAAAAGGGTCAAACCGACGTCAATAATCACGTCGAAGTGATGCGTGGGTATAGGCTAGCTATGCTCTAACGTCAAGTATCAAAACAAATCAGTACAGTTCCCCACATCGCATTTTAATTGGTGCGCTTAGCTTTTTGTTAATTCTTTTGGCTTAATATTAATCAAAGGAATAATTCAAAAAAGCAATTTGGTGAGACAAAATGATACAGAAACGACAAAAACGGAATGTCCGACTAGCCCATCTACGCACCACCATCGTTCTGGAACCATATATCTGGGAATGTATTTCGGATATTATGCAACGCGAATCGATTGATCTGGACTGGTTTTGCCAGGAAATTGACAAGCGTCGTCAATTTTCCAGCCTTGCCTCATCAATGCGCATCGTCACACTGTTCTATTTCAGGCTTTTGGCGCACTCATATGAAAACAGTATGAAAAAACAAAAGGCTGGCACCCCCATTCTATCCGCGCCAACGACAGCAAGAAACCCCGTTGATCATTTGAAAAGCGATAATCTCAGATCAGCCTTTAATCGGTTTGCGCGCAACGAAAAGCGTGTGTAATCGCAGCCTTTGCATCAGGTATTGTGCCACGCACTGCCGCAACAGTGCGGACACCATCTTTTTGTAAAAGCGCGGCAAGTTCATGTAAAATACGGCTGGCAATCAACGGCCCGTCTAATGCCAGTCCTGAATAAAGTTGAACAAGATCAGCACCAACCAGAATTTTGGCATAGGCCTGCCATCCATGTGCAACACCGCCAACACCAATAATAGCTATCCGGCCTTTGCCTAGCTGTGCGATTCGCGCCAGAACATCTGTCGCCATATTAAATAACGGCTGTCCAGAAAGCCCGCCATTTTGCATTGCATGTCGGTCACGCAAACTATCAGGGCGGCTAATTGTGGTATTGGTGGCAATGATACCATCAACCCCAGCCGAAACGCAGTGATCGACAATCAATTCCAGATCAGCCTGTTCAAGATCGGGAGCTATTTTGAGAAAAATCGGACGCGCGACACCAGCTTCCTGCATGCCTGTTCGCGCTGCCTCTAGCAAAGATGCCAGATGTTCCGATGTTTGTAAATCGCGCAAGCCCGGCGTATTTGGCGAAGAAATGTTCAAAGTCACATAATCGGCAAAACAGGCAAGACGGGCGACCGCAACACGATAATCCTCGGTTGGGTTTGCGCTGGTCTTATTTGCCCCGACATTAACACCCAGAATCCCTGCATAGTCGCGAATCCGCGCCAGATTCGCCGCTGCCACTTCCATACCAAGGCTGTTAAACCCATAACGGTTAATGACCGCCGCATCCTGTGGTAGCCTGAACACACGCGGTTTAGGATTCCCCGGTTGGGCAAGCGGGGTGATTGTGCCAACCTCTACATGGCCAAAACCTAGCCCCATCGCACCTTTGTAACAGGCCGCATTTTTATCAAACCCAGCCGCAACGCCTAATGGGTTAGCAAAATCAAGGCCAGCAAGCGACACTGGCAAGGATGGTACATCCGGACGCGGGCCAATATTGGCTTGCAACGTTCGGACTGCCGCAATATGTGCGGCCTCAGGTGGCAATAGACGGGCGGCAGATGCAGCAAGACGCCAGATCAATGAGCATCCTCCACTGATCTTTGATCTGCTGCTTTATCAGCTAATTTTCCCGCCAGTGCATCATCAATAAGTTGTAGTGACTTATCGCGGCCATAAAGGGCAAAAAATGATCCCATACGTGGGCCTTCGGACTGCCCAAGCAAAACTTCATATAGGCAAATAAACCAGCTTCGCAGATTTTCATATTCAGCCTGTTTGCCGGTGGCATAGACCGCTGACTGTATATCCTCGGCAGGCGCATCGGCAGGCAGTGCGCGAATCGCATCAGCAAGCATTTGTATCTGTCCGCTTTCGGCGTCGCTCGCCAGACGATAGGTTTTTGTTGGCCGCACCAAATCCTGATAGTAATTCACCGCATAGCCGATCATCCGATCAAGTGCTGGATGTGTTTCAGCACTAACCCCATCGGCATAATCACTGACATAAGCCCACACCACCGAAGATTCTTCGGCATGGCATACCGCTGCCAGATTCAACAGCAAGGTAAAGGTCACAGGCAAACTGGCCGCCTCGGGAACACCACTATGGATATGCCAGACTGGGTTTTCGACCTGCGCATCAACTGCCTGTTCGGTGATCTTGCCAAGATGTTGGTAATATTCATCAACCGTCTTTGGGATCACATCAAAATGCAGGCGTTTCGCACGTTTTGGCTGGGCATACATGAATAATGACAGAGCTTCGGGACTGCCATAACGTAGCCATTCATCAATCGACAGGCCATTGCCTTTTGACTTTGAAATCTTTTCGCCATTCGCATCAAGAAATAATTCATATGTCAGGCCGGCAGGCGGCGTCGCGCCAAGTGCGCGCACAATTTTGGATGATTGCGTGACCGAATCTGTCAGATCCTTGCCATTCATTTCATAATCGACGCCAAGCGCATACCAACGCATCGCCCAGTCGCATTTCCACTGTAATTTGCAATGGCCTCCTGTCACCAGACTTGTCTGTTCTGCGCCTGTTTCGGGATGCAGATAGGTGATGCTGTCAGTGGCAATATCCTTTGCAATCACCTTGGCCTGAAGCACACGGCCTGTATCAGGGCAGATGGGAAAGAACGGGCTATAGGTCGCCTGACGTTCAGCCCCCAATGTGGGCAACATGATTTTCATGATATCATCATAATGTGCCAGCACATCACGCAAGGCATCATCAAATTTGCCAGACATATAACAGTCGGTCGAACTGACAAATTCATATTCAAAACCGAACGAATCTAGAAATGCCTGCAAGGCTTCATTGTTATGCGCGCCAAAGGATGACGCCGTGCCAAACGGATCTCTCACCTTGGTCAACGGCATATGCAAATAAGGCTCCAGCTGTTTGGGATTCGGAATGTTATCTGGAATTTTGCGAAACCCATCTAGATCATCAGAAAAACAGATCAGCCGGGTTTTGGCACCTGTCAGAGTTTCAAAAGCATGCCGCACCATGCTGGTACGTACCACCTCGCCAAAGGTGCCAATATGCGGCAGACCCGACGGCCCATAACCGGTTTCAAAAATGACCGCATCCTTGTCAGGGCCACCCATCTTATCCAGCCGTTTTGCCAACATTGTGGCTTCGGCGAATGGCCATGCTTTGGCATTGCGGACAATATCCATCATTTCATTCAAATCGGTCATCAGATGCTCATTTTTAACTTGGCGTCACCAACAAATAGGGGACGCAATCAAACTGCCGTCAAGCTAGGCAAAGCCTTGGGTAAGGTCAAGAGCGATCACACTGACTGATAAGGGGTAAAATACCGTTTTAACCACCTATCTGGCATCGCAAGGCTAGCTTGTACTGGCTTGGCGGTCTATATCAATAGAGTCATGCAGGATATCTTCTCGTCACACCCTAATGAGGTACCCGAATTACACAGCGCGCCTGTGTTCTATCCGCATGGATCACATCTGATCTGGATTTCCAAAAATGGTGAGATCACCGAGCTGGATCGCACCGCGCTTGGCCATAAACTGGCGCGTGATGCGGTGCTATTATGCCATCGTCGCTGGAGTAGCGCACGGGCAGGCACCGATATAACCCGTGCTCTAGATATTATGGAATTATTTGCCTTTGTGCGGCCAGCGCGTTTCTGTTTGCCAACACCTGTCGGGCTGGCATCACAAATGGGGCTGGCGCGGCCACAAAATGGGGATGCAATGGCGGCGCTTTTACCGCAAGTTGCCTTTATGCTGCTAGACGAGCTGGCAAGTGCCGCACCATCTGCACGAAAGGAAGCAGGTGAAATTGCGGCAATGATGACCGCTGGGGGTTGGACATGGGGGCCAATTATATTGTCACATCTGGGGCTGTCTCCCCAGAAACCAGAGCCACCAGATGGGCGCAACGCGGCAATATGGAATCGGCTACCCGAATATACCGATTACACACCACAGATTGATCCTGGCACACAGCCTGTTTTGCCTGATGCGGCGCGCGAACGGCTACAGGATATGCTGGGACAAAGCGCAGAAATGCGTGAAAGCCAGTCGGATTATGCCGCCGCCATCACAGCCAGCTTTGACCGCCCAGACGCCGGACCTGCACCAACATTGGTGCTGGCTGAAGCTGGCACAGGGACAGGCAAGACATTGGGTTATCTGGCACCTGCATCCCTTTGGGCGGAAAAGAACGGTGCCGCCGTATGGATTTCCACCTATACACGTACGCTGCAACACCAGATTGCGGCCGAACTTACCCGTCTGTATCCCAATGCCGAAACGCACGCTCAAAAAGTTGTTCTGCGCAAAGGACGGGAAAATTATCTTTGTTTGCTGAATCTTGAAGAAGCACTGGGGACGATGCCAGGGCAACCACGTAATGCTACCGCATTGGGCTTGATGGCACGCTGGGCAGGGGCAACAAATGATGGCGATCTGACAGGTGCCAGCTTTCCGGCATGGTTGATGGATTTGCTAGGGCGCGCCCAGACAGTTGGTCTGGCTGACCGACGTGGTGAATGCGTACATGCGGCTTGTGCGCATTATAATAAATGCTTTGTCGAAAAATCGACCCGCAGTGCCAAGCGTGCCGATATTGTCGTGACCAATCATGCGCTGGTGATGATCCATGCTGCCTATGCCAGCAATGATGACCGGCGACGGCCAACGCGATATGTTTTTGATGAAGGGCATCACGTATTTGATGCGGCTGACAGTGCCTTTTCCGCTTATCTTAGCGCTGGTGAAACGGCCGAATTACGGCACTGGATACGCGGCGGTGAAGATGGACGGCGGGGACGTGCACGCGGCTTGAAACGGCGCCTAGAGGATTTGATTGCTGGTGATAATGCGGCGATGGCCGATCTGGAAGCCGCTTTGGAATTTGCCCGTGATCTGCCAGGTCAGGGCTGGCAGAAACGATTATCAGCGTTTCAGCCATTGGGACCTGCCGAAAGCTTTTTCATGCATGTACGCAACAGCCTTTATGCGCGCGCGGCTGATCCCGAAAGCCAATATGATTTACAAACCGAACTGCATCCAGCATCGGATGATTTATTAACATCGGCCAATGAATTTGCCGATCGACTGCACCATCTGCTGGTGCCGCTTAACAATCTGGCCAAACGACTCAAAGCCTTGCTTGATGATAAAGTTGATGAGCTGGACAGCGCTGCGCGCGCGCGGATCGAGGGCGCCATTCGCGGTTTAGAGCTGCGCGCGGCAGGGCCGGTTAATGCCTGGCAGCTGATGCTGGGCGATGTGTGTGATGGACAGCGTGATGGCTTTGTTGACTGGTTGCAGATTGACCGGATCGAAGGTCAGGATCGTGATGTTGGCTATGCCCGTCATTGGCTTGATCCTACCATTCCCTTTACCGCTGAGGTGCTGGATGGGGCACA
>NZ_CAXBVX010000094.1:0-7600 GCF_963979125.1 uncultured Candidatus Puniceispirillum sp. | reverse complement strand
TAATTTCATATTCCAGCCGTGCTGCCATAGTTACAGCCAGCATTTCGGCCAGCAATATCAATAAGTCAGTCCCAAGATTGGGCTGGAAACTGGTTTCAGTCTTGCCGCCAAGCGCCAAAACGCAACGTGACATAGGCTCGGCAAGCTGATCGGGAAGCCGGATAATCGCAACCGATGGCGCGCTTAGTTTTAAGCTGGATTTTGCGACGTCGCCAGGCGGGCCCAGAAACAGTGTTTGTCCCTCGATAGCGTCATCTATCTTCGCGGCAGGTACAACAATGATGTCACTTTGTCGGGCAAATTGCAGAACGCTTTCACGTTCGATAAACAGCCGACAAAAGCGCAGATCAAAGATCGTCGGAAATTCCTGGGTAATGGCTTCGCACATGCCTGCAATGTCGGTGCTTGCCAGCAAGGCCAGCGTGGCGTGATGAAGGCGTTGCCAATTAACCATATTTTCAGAGGCAACATGGATCAGCGATTCATTGGCCTTGGACAGACGCTGGGCTTCTTTGCGCGCGCGGGCGGCAATCGCGGGCGTCAGATCAACAATATTGACGCGATCCGGTGCGTCTGCATCAGACTTTAGATCGCGCATATGCTTATCCAGAAAATCAGGATTTTCGCTGAGATAGCGTAAAACATCTTCGGCGGTAGGCTGATATCCGGATTGATCAGATGGCATCGTTAAAACCGTTTGCTAGAGAATCGATTGACCTGTTCCCGCCCAGTCCGCCATGAAAGCATCAAGCCCTTTGTCGGTGAGTGGGTGTTTATATAAAGCCCCCAGAATTTTTGGGGGGATTGTAACAACATCAGCACCCATTAAAGCCGCGTCAACCACATGCTGGGTACTGCGCACCGAAGCGACAAGCACTTCGGTCTGCATGTCATAATTATTGTAGATGGTGCAGATTTCCTCAATCAGCCCCATGCCATCGGCGCCCAGATCATCAAGCCGCCCGACAAAAGGCGAGATAAAGGCAGCCCCTGCCTTGGCGGCAAGCAAGGCCTGTCCAGTCGTAAAACACAAGGTGACATTGACTTTGGTGTCCGCATCAGCCAAGGCACGACAGGTCATCAGACCAGCTTCGGTTAGCGGCACTTTGACGGCAACATTCTTGGCGATTTTAGCCAGTTTGCGGCCTTCGGCCAGCATCGTGTCAAAATCCATGGCAGCCACTTCGGCGCTAACAGGTCCGTCAGTCATGTCACAGATTTCGGCAATGGTTTCGATGATGTTGCGGCCAGATTTGGCTATTAGCGACGGGTTGGTTGTGACACCATCAACAAAGCCCGTTTTTATGTAGGTTGCGATTTCAGCAACATCAGCACTATCGAGAAAAATTTTCATCTGGTTTACCTTTAAAGACAAAGAATGCCGCCCGCGATTTAACTCTTGCGATTTAACGGTTGTGGCCGCAGTTTATCCCAAGGAAGCTTGCAAATCTATAACCATGATAGGCCTATGTTGAAAAGCCCCGATAATAGTGCAGATCACAATAGCCAGATGCCCAGTATTCTGACATCGGAAACGGTTTCGGTTGCCGTGGCGGTACCGATTGCTGGTGCTTATGATTATCTGCAACGCAAGGTGGGGCATCAAACGGATTGGGGGGTTAGCCGCGGCACCATTGTTACGGTGCCTTTTGGTGGCCGGCTTGTGGCTGGAATTGTGCTGGGCATTGGCACAGGTGATGTGGCACCGGAAAAATTGAAAGCCATTAACGCGGTGGCACCGCTACCTGCGTTGGATGCGGCATTTGTCAGTTTTATCGAACGCGTTGCGGCCTGGACATTGGCACCGATTGGCGCCGTGGTAAAAATGGTACTAAGCCAGCCGCGTGCTTTACAGACACCGCCGCAAACCACCTTGTTTAGCAAAGCTAAAATAATTCCAGACGGTGTCAGGGTTACGCAGGCACGCCAGCAGGTACATGATGTTCTGGGCGAAGCGGGCGCGATGACAGCCACCGAACTTGCGCGCGTTGCTGATGTAGGCACCAGTGTGATCAGTGCGATGGCCAAGGCAGATATGCTGACCTCGATGCAGGTTTCGGCTGATCGCCCACCTGCGCCACCGCAAACTGATCTTCCCAGTCTGACATTGACCGATGATCAGCAAAATGCCGCCGATATGATGGTGGCGGCCTGTGGCAACGGATTTCACCCTTTTCTGCTTGATGGTGTTACGGGATCTGGCAAAACCGAAGTCTATTTTGAAGCGGTCAAGACGGTGCTGGACGCCGGCCAGCAGGTTTTGATCCTGTTACCGGAAATTGCGCTATCAAGCGGCTGGCGAGCGCGGTTTGAGCGCCGCTTTGGCGTTGCCCCTGTCGAATGGCATTCGGATATCGGCAATAGCCAGAAACGCAGGGCATGGCGCTATGTACTTTCAGGTGACGCTAAACTGGTTGTTGGCGCGCGTTCAGCATTGTTTCTGCCGTTTTCCAATCTGGGTTTGATTGTTGTCGATGAAGAACATGACCATGCCTATAAGCAGGAAGACCAGACAATCTATCAAGCACGTGACATGGCGGTGGTGCGCGCGCATATACAACGATGCCCAATTATTCTGGCATCAGCGACGCCATCGCTGGAAAGCTGGGTGAATGCTGGCAAGACAGGTGAAACCCCGCGCTATCAGCATGTCGGCTTGCCGAACCGTATCCATGGGGCGGCCTTGCCCGTGATGACCGCTATTGATTTGCGCCAGACGCCACCTGAACGTGGGCGCTGGCTGTCACCACCGCTGGTGGATGCGATCGCAGCACGGTTGGAAGCGGGTGAACAATCCTTGCTGTTTTTGAACCGGCGCGGCTATGCGCCGCTGACATTGTGTGGCAGTTGCGGGCATAAATTAACATGTCCAAATTGTGATAGCTGGATGGTTGCGCATAAATTATCAGGGCGACTTCGTTGTCATCATTGCGGGCATCAGACCCGACCAAGCAATCATTGTACAGCCTGTGGACAGACAGATACGATGCAAGCGTGCGGCCCTGGCGTCGAACGGCTTGCCGAAGAAGTGCTGTGGCGATTTCCTGATGCCCGCTTTGCTGTGCTTTCGAGTGATACAGTCGGCACTCCAAAGGCTGCCGAAGCCTTTATCCAGTCGGTCATTGATGGGGATGTCGATATTATCATCGGTACGCAGATGGTTGCCAAAGGGCATCATTTTCCCAATCTGACATTGGTTGGTGTTGTTGATGCCGATCTGGGGCTGGCAGGAGGTGATTTGCGCGCCGCTGAACGCACATTTCAGATGTTATCGCAAGTGGCAGGCCGTGCAGGCCGCGAATCGCGCCCTGGAGAAGCGATGTTGCAAACGCTTGATCCCGAAAATCAGGTGCTTGCCTGTTTGCTTGAGGGCAAGCGTGATGCCTTTTTATCGATGGAGGCGCATGCGCGATCCTTGGCTGGTATGCCACCGTCAGGACAGCTGGCGGCGCTGATTCTGTCGTCACATGATGAAAAACGGCTTCATGCGACGTTACGTCGCCTCGATCAGTCCAGACCACATTTTACCAGTGTTGATATTTTTGGTCCGGCGATTGCCCCCATAGGTTTCCTGAAAGGGCGGCATCGGGGGCGTTTGCTGATCCGCACCGATAGATCGGTGGATATTCAAGGGATTTTGCGCGATTGGCTGGCTGACTTTAAGCCAGATTCAGGGGTAAAATTGCAGATTGATATTGATCCCTATAATTTTCTGTAAAATTGTTTTTGAAATACGCGCCTATTTTGGTCATGTGGTTGCCGATATGACGCATTTTTAAGCTGTTGAATGCTTGCGTTTCGGCTAGGGCTATGATAGCACCCAAGGCGTCATAAAAGTCTGATGGGTTTGCCCCTATTGACTGTAGGCATCATAAAGTTGTTCGTATCTTATCAGGATGAGGGTAAGTCTTTGAGTTCAGGCGCAACAGGTCTTGCAGGTCGTTATGCTGGTGCACTTTATGCATTGGCTGAAGATACCGGTAATATTAAAGAAATCGTGGCTGATCTGACTGATCTGGCAAAGCTTGTCGGCGAAAATGACGACATGAAAATGCTTATTTCATCGCCAGCACTCACCCGCGGTGAACAGCAGGCTGGCATTACGGCGATCACTGAAAAAGCCGGTGCTAATGCGCTGACAGTAAAGTTTCTTGGTACATTGGCCGAAAATGGCCGCCTGCATGTGCTTCTTAAAATTATTAGTGTGTTCCTTGATGAACATGCGCGCCGCCAAGGTCAAATCTCGGCGGAGGTCGTTTCGGCTGTTGAACTTGACGCTAACCGCAAGGCTAGTGTCGAAAAGGCAGTTGCCAGCCTAGCTGGTAGCGACAAATTATCGCTTTCAATGCGTGTTGATCCATCTCTTATCGGGGGATTGGTTGTGCGGATTGGGTCTCGAATGATTGATACGTCAATCAAAACAAAACTTAGCAGGCTAGAAACAGCCATGAAGGGTGTAGCGTGATGGATATTCGTGCGGCTGAAATTTCAGCGATCCTCAAAGATCAAATTGCCAATTTCGGGAGTGAAGCCGAAGTTGCCGAAGTCGGCCGTGTGCTGTCTGTCGGAGACGGTATTGCCCGTGTGCATGGACTTGATGAGGTTCAGGCCGGTGAGATGGTCGAATTCGAAAGCGGCGTTAAAGGCATGGCGCTTAACCTCGAATCAGACAATGTTGGTATTGTTATCTTCGGAGATGACCGTTCGATCCGTGAAGGCGACGTTGTGCGTCGTACCGCATCGATTGTCGATACGCCAACGGGTCGCGGCTTGCTTGGTCGTGTTGTTGATGCGCTGGGTAACCCGATTGATGGCAAAGGCCCGCTTAAAGATGTTAAGCGTAGCCGTGTTGAGGTGAAAGCCCCCGGTATCATGCCACGCCAGTCGGTGCATGAGCCGATGCAAACAGGTCTGAAAGCAATCGATAGCTTGATCCCTGTTGGTCGTGGCCAGCGTGAGCTGATCATTGGTGACCGCCAGACAGGCAAAACCGCAATCGCGATTGACGCTTTTATCAATCAGAAGTCAGTCAATGAAGCGGCTGGCAAGGATGATTCGAAAAAGCTGTTCTGTATCTATGTTGCTGTTGGCCAGAAGCGGTCAACTGTTGCGCAGATTGTGCGCTCGCTGGAAGAACAAGGTGCACTAGACTATACGATTGTTGTTGCGGCAACAGCGTCGGATCCAGCGCCTATGCAGTTCCTTGCCCCTTATACAGCTTGTGCTATGGGTGAATATTTCCGCGATAATGGTATGCATGCCTTGGTTGTTTATGACGATTTGTCAAAGCAGGCTGTTGCCTATCGACAGATGAGCTTGTTGCTTCGTCGTCCGCCAGGCCGTGAAGCCTATCCAGGTGACGTTTTCTATTTGCATTCACGCCTTCTGGAACGTTCAGCCAAGCTAAATGAAAAGAATGGTTCAGGATCATTGACAGCGTTGCCTGTTATTGAAACCCAAGCTGGTGACGTGTCTGCCTATATTCCTACGAATGTGATTTCAATCACCGATGGCCAGATTTTCCTTGAGACTGAATTGTTCTATAAAGGTATTCGTCCGGCAGTGAATGTTGGTCTGTCTGTAAGCCGTGTGGGTTCTGCCGCACAGATCAAGGCAATGAAGCAGGTTGCTGGTTCGATTAAGCTGGAATTGGCGCAATATCGTGAAATGGCCGCTTTTGCCCAGTTCGCATCAGATATGGACGCATCTACACGTGCATTGCTTGCGCGTGGCGCCCGTCTGACCGAATTGCTGAAGCAACCACAATATAGCCCCATGCAGATTGAAGAACAGGTTGCTGTTATCTTTGCTGGCGTGAAAGGTTATCTTGATTCAATCGAGGTTGCCGATATTGGGCGCTTTGAAGCCGGTCTTCTTGACCATCTTCGTAGCACCGCAGCAGATGTTTTGAAAACGATTCAGCAAGAGCAAAAGCTATCTGACGATACCGAAGCCAAACTGGCGGCGGCAATCGAAGCCTTTCAGAAAAGCTTTTCATAAGCGTCGAACCGGAAACCCGAACTTAATACCCGTTGGGGGGAGTTTAGCCGATGGCATCATTACAGGATCTGAAGACGCGGATTAAAAGCGTCAAGTCCACGCAGAAAATCACTGCCGCCATGAAAATGGTGGCGGCGGCAAAATTGCGTCGGGCACAGGAATCTGCTGAGGCTGGACGTCCTTATGCAACACGTATGGGGCAGGTGATCTCAGGCCTGGCGTCAAAAGCGAATAAGGAATCCGCGCCTGCATTGCTGGTTGGCAATGGTAAAGAACAGACACATCTGCTGGTTGTTATGTCAGCTGACCGTGGTCTTTGTGGTGGGTTTAACGGATCTATCACGCGCGCGACACGTAACGAGGTTGCTCGTCTTCGTGCCGAAAATAAAACGGTCAAGTTATTTATGGTTGGCCGAAAATCAGCCGATGCGTTACGCCGCGAACTTGGCGATATATATATGGAGTCGCTTGAAGGTATTCAGGGCACTTCAGTGTCTTATGGTGATGCCGATTCGATTGGCAAGACAATCCGTGACGGATTTGAAGCTGGTGAATTTGACGTTTGTTCGATCATCTATAACAAGTTCAAAAGCGTTATTGCACAGGAAGTTACCCTGACACAGCTTATTCCAGCACAGATTGACATGTCGGCAGAATCGGACATGTTGAGTGTCAGCTATGAATATGAGCCGGAAGAAGAAGAGCTGCTGAATGCCTTGCTTCCGCGTGGTATTTCGACGCAAATCTACAGCTCGCTGCTTGAATCATCAGCGTCCGAACTGGCCGCGCGAATGACCGCAATGGATAATGCAACACGTAATGCTGGTGATCTGATTGATCGGCTTACATTGATTTATAACCGCACACGACAGGCGACGATCACCAAAGAACTGATCGAAATCATCTCGGGTGCTGAAGCTGTTTAAACAGCTTTGTGAATAATAGTTTGAAGACGCGTAACATATTTTGATTAGGAACAACCCGGTCGGGTAATGATGCCCAGATACGGATTTAGCCCGGAGTAACATAACCATGGCAACAAAATCAGTTGGTAAAGTCAGTCAGGTAATCGGCGCGGTCGTCGATGTGCAATTTGATGGTAGTCTGCCCGCAATACAGAACGCGCTTGAGGTCGATAATAACGGCCAGCGCCTTGTTCTTGAGGTCGCGCAGCATCTTGGTGAGTCATCAGTCAGAACCATTGCTATGGATGCGACCGAGGGTCTAGTTCGTGGCGCTGACGCAACGGATACAGGGGCACCTATTACAGTGCCTGTTGGCCCAGAAACATTGGGACGTATCCTGAATGTTATTGGTGAGCCTGTTGACGAAGGCAAGCCAGTTAAGTCGAAAAAGCATTATCCAATTCACCGGGCAGCGCCTGATTACGTTGACCAGTCAACCGAAGCCGAAATTCTGGTAACAGGCATCAAGGTTGTTGATTTGCTCGCGCCTTATGCAAAGGGTGGTAAAATTGGTCTGTTTGGTGGTGCCGGTGTTGGTAAAACCGTTTTGATTATGGAATTGATCAATAATGTCGCGAAAGCGCATGGTGGTTATTCAGTGTTTGCCGGTGTTGGTGAGCGTACGCGTGAAGGTA
>NZ_CAXBVX010000093.1:0-7735 GCF_963979125.1 uncultured Candidatus Puniceispirillum sp. | reverse complement strand
AAAATAGGGTATCTTGATACCTGAATGCTCCAGCACACCAGCCGACGCAAATAACAACACGAAATAAGCCCAGACAATGCCAGTATCACCAAGCGCGGACATGGTCAGCGATTTGGCAACAAAACCACTAAATAGTGGAAAAGCCGAAATCGACATGGCGCCAATGACACAGCAAACCATAGTAAATGGCATCTGCCGATAAAGACCACCAAGGGCTGAAGCCTTGATCGTCCCTACCTGATGCAGAACAGCTCCCATACTCATAAACAGCAGCGCCTTATAGATAATATGCACAAAGGCATGTGCTACCGCGCCATTAATCGCCAATTCACTGCCAATACCCACTGCTACAACCATAAACCCAAGTTGGTTGTTCAGGCTGAACGCCAAAACCCGCCGCAGGTCATTTTCAATAACAGCAAAAAATACCGGCAGTGCTGTCATCGAAGCGCCAATCCATATCAGATATTCTGTACCCGGAAATGCCCGTGCCAATGCATAAATCGCCAGTTTCGTCGTAAAGGCGGATAACGCTACAGTGCCCGTCGGCGTGGCTTCGGGATAGGCGTCCTGAAGCCAACCATTAAGAAACGGAAAAGCTGCCTTGATACCCAAGGCTATGAAAATAAACCAACTTGCCAGACTGCCCAGTTCCATTTTTTCAAACAGAATTGACTGCCCGTTTGCCGCCAGAATAGCCGCTCCACATAACAACAGAACGCCACTTGTTACCTGAAAGATCAAATAGCGCATTGACGCTTTGCGGGCGCGTTCGGTGTTGGATGCAAGGATCAGAAAAACCGACGTAATGGCGGTGGCTTCCCACCAGATGAAAAGCGTGATCAAATCACCAGCATGTAACGCCGCAATGGCCGCACCTGCATAGGACAAAGACGCTGTATGTTCCTGCCATTTCTGGTCATGCCAGCTATAGATAACGTTCAAAGCGGCAGCTAAATGGAAAATAATACCAAATGGCAAAGTCAACGCATCAGCACGATACAGGATCAACTCATAACCCATCACATGCCAGATCGCATGGATACCCTCGCCCGTGGATAAACCCCATGCAGATAGACCAATCATCACCAGCATCCATAGCTGGCGCGAAACATGGGGTATGAATGGCACTGCACAGGCACCAAGCAACATGATAATGCCGGGCGGCAGACTAGCGAACATGGTGGTCTCCCTCGGCATCTTCTTCATCAGCGTAATAGTGTTCGTCACGCATGATCAGACGACGTAGCAATTTGCCGACTTCAACAATGAAAACAAAAGCTATGAAACCGTATATCGCCGGAAACATGAAACTTTCTTCTATATGTGTTTCACCATGTCGATGCACAATAAATTCCAACACCAGCAAAATGGCGGCTATGACCAGCAAAAAGCGGGTAAATCGACTACCAAGCCGCGCCAGGTCCATCTGAACTTTTGAGGGTGATTTGGTCATGGCGACACCATCATAGACGCAAGATTTGCAAAAGGATCAACAAAGAAAAACAATAACAAGGATAACGCCGCCGTCACAACAGGCGGTATAATAACCAGCGGATGAAGCGTAATTTCAAGGTCTTTGATCTTTGGTTTGAAAAAGGCACGTGAAACAGGCTCAAGCAGATAATAGATATTCAATAGCGACGACAGACCAAGCACACCCAACACAAACAGCATACCGCTATCAACCGCACCAACCATCAAATAGAACTTTGACCAGCTACCTCCCAACGGGGGGATACCAATAATCGACAAAGCACCGAGGCAAAAAGCACCAAAAACCCATTTCAATTCAGGTCCCTGCCCGTCAAGATCGGAAACTTTGGTAACATGGGCGCATACATAAATAGCCCCAGCACAGAAGAACAAGGTAATTTTACCTGCAGCATGCATGACAATATGCAACGCGGCGCCCTGAACCGCTATGGCCGAAGCTAGCGCCGCACCTAACACAATATATGAAAGCTGACTGATCGTTGAATATGCCAGACGTGCCTTAATATCGTCCTTGGTGATCGCCACAAAGCTTGATGCCAGAATGGTGAATGAGGCAAGCCATACTAGCCAGTCTGAAGCCCCACTTGAGCTCAAGAAATCTGTTCCAAAAATATAGACAACCACAGTCAACATGGTGAAAACACCTGCCTTCACAACAGCCACGGCATGAAGCAGGGCTGAAACGGGCGTTGGCGCGACCATGGCTGCTGGCAACCAGCGATGAAACGGCATCAAAGCGGCTTTTCCAATGCCAAAGGCAAATAATGCCAAAAGATAAGGCGCGGCTTGTGGGCTGATAAAGCCTTCCAAAATGCCGCCTTGCTGGAAATCAAGCGTCCCTGTAGCCAGCCAGACCCAGATCACCGCTGGTAACAGCAACACCACTGATGTTCCCACCAGAATACCCATATATAGCCGACCTGCATTACGTGCGACTTTTGATTCCTTATGCGTCACCAATGGATAGGTGGAAAAGGTCAGTATTTCGTAAAAAATAAACAGCACCAGCAGATTGCCAGACCATGCAATGGCCAGTGCCGCATGCACCGCTACAGCATAAAAGGCGGCAAAACGGGTTTGCTGTTTTTCATGATTGCCGCGCATATAGCCAACCGAAAAGATCGCCGCCAGAATCCATAAACCTGATGCGACGAGGCCAAAAATGGCGCCAAGCGGCGTAACCGCAAATGTCAGTGAAATGCCATCGGCAAAACTGGCGACAACTAGGGTTGGCACATTTCCGGCCAGAACATCAATCGCCACATGTATGGCGGCAAATAACGTCACAACCGCGCCTATTGGGCCTGCTGCATCCCGCCATGTTGTGCGTACCGCCAGAAACGGCGTTAACAGTGCGACAATTAACGGTGCCAAAAGACCAAGAATAATGGCTGAATCTGAAGACATCATCACAAGCCCGCTCCGATCAACGCCTTGGCGGCAGCATCTGCGCTTGTAACCATCCAGCTTGCATCAATGCCAAACCATAAATTCAGCGCCACCAAAATCCATAAAGGCATATAAACTGCCGGATTTTCATCAAGCTTTGGGGCGTTTTGGGCGGCTGGTTGCATCCACATAACCTCAATAATTTTCCACAGGTAAATCACTGATAGCGCGCTACTGGCCAGCACTATGGCAACCAAAAGGTAGCTGTCAGTTTCCAGCATCGCCCGTACCAGATACAGTTTCGATATAAACCCAGCTGTCAGCGGCAAACCGATCAATGACAGGCCACAAACAACAAACGCTGTCGCGGTAATCGGCATCCGATGTCCCATTCCGGTCAGGCTATTAAGGTCAACACGGTTTCGCATCGCTGTAAAAAAGCCTGCAACCGCCATAAACAAGCCACCTTTGATGATTGCATGATTACCGATATGAATGAAACCGGCGGCGACACCTGATTTTGACGCAAGCCCAAATCCCAAAGTGATATAGCCAATCTGTGCGATTGATGACTGGGCAAGTAATTTTTTAATGTCGGATTCATAAATTGCCATGATCGTGCCAACAAAAATGCCCATCACCGACAAGGGTATGATCACCATTGTTAACGCCGAACCAATCATGTCGGCAAAACCGCCAAATACTGTAAATATCAAACGCGCCAGCACATAAATCGATGCCTTTGTGGCAATCGCCGCCAGCAGAACCGATACTGCCGAAGGCGCATAGCTATAAGCGGCAGGTAGCCAAATATGAACAGGGAAAACAGCCGCCTTGACCAGAATACCTGCTATCATAAAGCCAAACCCAACGAATATGACAATGCTATGTTCAATCTCAGGCAACCGCAGTGCCAGATCAGCCATATTCAATGTGCCAGTCACCGCATAGACAAAACCGATGCCGATTACGTAAAAGGTCGCCCCTACAGCACCAATGATCAGATAATTAAAAGCGGCGATAAGGCTACGTCGGTCAGTTCCAGCCCCCATTGCAATCAATATAACCGACGATAACGCCGAAATTTCCAGAAAAACAAACAGGTTAAAAGCATCAGCGGTCATTACCAGACCTGATAATCCGCCGCATACAAGCAACCAAGCAGCATAGGTCTTGCCACAGTCAGCCTCTGCAATTTCAGCTGGTATCAAATGCCGTGCTGCCAATGTCGCAACAAAGGCCAGCCCCATCATGATGGCCAATGTCATGCTGGTTGCTGAATCAACGACAAATTCAATACCCCATGGTGGCTCCCAATTGCCAAGATAATAGGATATTTCAACGCCCGTCAGCGTCACACTATGCAATAACAAGGCAATGACAAAACTAGCGCCCACAGCCGCAAGGCTAATGATCCACGCAAAAGCTGGCACAGGAATCAATGTAACAATGGCCGCCAGCAAAAGCGGTATCGCCACAAGTAAAGCTGGCAAATTCTGTATCAGATAACTAGCTGTCATGATGTTTGCTGTCCTTCACCGCCGTGCGCCGCCGGTTTGGTCGCTCAAGCGCGGCTTCGGCTTTCGCCGCCAGAAGTACACCTTCTTCGATTGATCCAAAGGCTTCGTTTATGCGCAAAACCAGCGCTAGCCCCAACGCAGTTGTTGCCACCCCAACCACAATCGCCGTCAAAATCAGCACATGCGGCAACGGATTTGAATAAACCGCCGACGGATCATCCATAAGAATTGGCGCGGTGCCGCCTGCCATCTTTCCAAGCGTGATATAGAACAAAAATACCGAGGTCTGGAAAATGGACAAACCGACAAGCTTTTTGACCAAATTCTGTCTTGAAATCACCACGAACAAACCTGCCATCATCAAGAAAATGACGACGTAATAATTCCACAGATCAGCGATAGCCAGCATACTCATGACTTGCCCTCGACAAAACCTGCAAACGCATGAAATAGCGCCAGCATGACACTGGTAACTGTCAGTCCTACACCCAATTCAACCAGCAAAATACCGATATGCTGCCCACTGCCAACATCACCTGTCAAAGCGGTATAATCGAGGAAGTAACCCCCATTTAGAATGCCCACTATACCCACAGCCCCATACAGCAGAACCCCCAGAGACATCAGCACAACATTGACTTTGGTTGATACCAGTTTGCGCCCTGCATCAAGACCAAACACAAGGCCATGCAAAATGAACGCCGACGCAATGATCACCCCCGCCTGAAAACCGCCACCAGGGCCGTAATCGCCATGGAACTGGACATACAAACCGAACATGATGATGGGTGCAAAAAGAATTTTGGCAACAACACGGAAAACAGGGTTATTCTGCATATCTAACCTGCTTTCTTTTTGTCTGATTTATGCTTGCGCGTGCGCGTAACACCAGCCAGCAGCAACAAAACGCCCAGACCCGCAGTAAATACAACTATCGTTTCCCCAAGCGTATCAAAACCGCGATAGCTTGCCAGAACCGTGGTCACGACATTCGGAATATGCAGAACCTCGCCACTTTCTGCCAGATAGCGTGGGGCAACATGCACATGTGCAGGCGCATTCGGATCCCCAATCGCGGGCAAATGCGCCGCCGCCGCTACAAGAAGCAGGCCGGCAATACCACAAATCATAAAAGCTGCCAGATTATTATGCGTTGCAGGTTTTTCCTCGGCAGGCAAATAGGCCATAGCGGCAAGAAACAAGACTGATGAAATACCAGCACCTACAGCCGCTTCGGTAAAGGCAACATCAACCGCATCAAGGTTGACAAAAAACGCCGCTGAAATCAGGGAATAGGCACCAGACATCACAATCACAGCAAAAAGCCGGCCTGTGCGTACGACCATTACGGCTATCACAACCAACAGACACATCAGAAAAATATTGATGAAAAGACCCGTCATTTGGCTTTACTCTTTTTCGCAGAACGCGTGGGTGTCGAAGACTTGCTAGGTAGTTTGCTTTCGCCTTCGGGCTTTACACCAAACTTATAGGCAGCTTGCACAACGGCATGGCCAGCAATTGGACTGGTAAAAAATAGAAAGATACCGATAAAAACCAATTTGACCGTTACCAATGTTAATCCCGCATGCAACATCATTCCAAGAATTAAAAAGCCGACACCAGCCGTGTCCACCATACCTACGGCATGCATACGGCTATAGACATCAGGAAGCCGAAGCAGACCAATACTGCCTATCAGCAAAGCTACAATGCCGATGAACAGGCACAATGATGACAAAATGGGAATGACTGTATCAATCATTTCCGTCCCCTCCACGCTTTGCATCACCAAGGCTTCCTGTGCTGAAAAGTTTTAGAACAGCGAATGTACCGATAAAATTAATCACCGCATACAGAATGGAAATATCAATAAATTCAGGGCGATTCATGACAAATCCATGCAGAGCTATTGCCAGAATGATAATTGTACCAATCGCATTAACAGCCAGAATACGGTCAAAGGCTGTTGGCCCAAAGCCAGTTCGGATCAGCGCCAGCACAATACAAACAGCACATGCCACCAATGCAGCTACCATCATCATGATCCTGCCTCCGCTTTAGGCACATCTTCCAAACCAGTAACGCGGCGATCCATCTCACCGCTACGAACATCATCACCAAAATCGCTATGAAGCGCATGAATAATAAAGGTCGATGATGCGCTTTCATGAATATCTATGGTTACGGTACCTGGCGTTAATGTGATCGAATTGGCATAGGTAGCAAGACCAGCGGCTGTGTGTTGCGACGCTGACACTTCAAAAATTTCTGGCTTCGCCCCGCCAAACAGAATGATTTTGGCAGTGGCTATGTTCGACATTATAATTTCACGTAAAAGCCACAGCAAATATGCAGGTAATCTGGCAAATATATGTGTTGGCAGTCCTTCGTGATCGCTAGCACCAATACGCCATGACAACCACGCACATAATGCACAGCTTAGAACCCCTAATGAGGTGATAAGCGGCGTGTAATGCCCAGACATTAAAAGCCATCCGGCAAAAAGTATCAAAAATAGAAGAACAACACGCATCATAGACTATGCACACCTCAAAATAAGAAATCTTATAATAGAGATATTTGTGCGAGTATCAATGCTTGCCAGCTTGATTTAGTTTGAAAAATTGTTATTTTTTTTCCGTAGCAACGTCCTTGCAAATTATCTAGCTTCACGATAATTTAAACAACCTAACAATAACGGCAAATAGCCCTATAAGGAATTGCAAATGGCCACCAAACCTGTATCGAATACAAAACCTCGTCCGGACCACGTGCCCGAGGAAAATGTATATGAAAAAATGCATTGGATGGTTATCGTTACATATGTATGCGCGGCTGTGGCTGTGGCTGCCATGATCATTAACGCTGGCTAATTCAAACAGCCTAGACATTATAGCAATTTTGATTTTCATTGATGGGAGCGCTAGTGGACGCTTTATACCAAAAGCAGATACTGTCACTAGCGCACCGTGCGCGTGCTAGCACCCTTGATTTTACGCCATCCCAGTCTGCCACATGCAACAATCCTGTTTGTGGCGACAAGGTAAGCGTGTCTATCGCTGTCAAGGCCGACCACATCGCAAATATCAGTGTTCATGTAAAAGGATGCGCCCTGTGCGAGGCCGGAGCTGGCCTATTGCTTGAATGCGCACAAAATGGAGATATTGCTGAGACAACAACGTTAGGGGCACAGCTAAATGCGTTTCTAACGTCCGGGGCAAATGACCAAAGTGAGACAGACGATGATCACGTCAACCGCTTTGCAGCTTTTGCGCCAGTCAAAGACATAAGCAACAGACATAAATGTGTATTGCTGGCTTTTGACG
>NZ_CAXBVX010000092.1:0-7955 GCF_963979125.1 uncultured Candidatus Puniceispirillum sp. | reverse complement strand
ACCGCCCAGCTATCAGTCTCGGCCTCGCCTTCGACAATAATATCCGCCAGCAATTTACCAGCACCACCAGCCTGCACAATTCCAAAAGTGAAAACACAAGCCTCAAAGGCGTTGGGCACGCCTGGCATCTGGCCAAGAAGCGGTAAACCGTCAGGCGTATAAGGAATCGGGCCGTTTACAACACGGGTGATGCCGCCACTACCCAGAATAGGGACACGTGCACACGCATCCTCAATATACCATTCCAGCCGATCAAGATCGTCATTATAAAGCTGGAATGAGAAATCATCCGGCATTGGATCATCATCGGTCAGCCAATGGGCACGACAATTTTTTTCATATGGGCCAAGCAACAATCCGTCTTTTTCCTGCCGCAGGTAATAGGAACTGTCTGGATCACGCAGAAGCGGCAATTTGCTGTCGCGCGCGGTCAGTTCAGGAATAGCTTCGGTAATCAGATATTGGTGCGCCAATGAGACACAAGGCACATCACGGCCAAACATCTTGCCAAGCTCATGCGCACGGTACCCAGCCGCATTGACAACAAATTCAGCCTTAATATCACCATGCGGCGTCGAAACAGTCCATTCCCCCTTGTTCCATTTCACACCTGTGACTGGACAGAACCGCACAATGGTTGCGCCCATATCGCGTGCGCCTTTAGCTAGTGCCTGGGTTAATTGCGCCGGATCAATATCGCCGTCATAGGGATCCCACTGCCCACCATATAGATCATGTGTTTCAAGGAACGGATAAATATCCTGCATGTCCTTGTTTGACATTTCCTGCAACTCGACGCCCATCTGCCGCCCCATGCGCTCAACATGACGGAATTCCTCCATGCGCTGGCGGCTATGGGCAAGACGTATCGCGCCTGTTACATGATAATTCATGGGGTAATCAACCAGCGCGCCAAGCTCGCGGTAAAGGCTGGTCGAATAGGACTGAATTTTCATCATCGTCCATGATCCGACAAAGTTCGGGCAGTTGCCAGCCGCGTGCCATGTTGAGCCTGATGTCAGTTCGTTTTTTTCAAGCAGAACAACATCTGTCCAGCCTAGTTTAGCAAGATGATATAATACCGAGGCACCAACCGAGCCACCGCCAATAACAACGACACGTGCGCTTTTTGGCAATGTTGTACTTGCCTGTAGGGTTTCGGTTTGTTGTGTTTGTTGTTCATTCATATCATGTCCCCAATCATATTCAGCCCCCAGTCACATTCAGTCTAACTTTAATTTACTAATAAATCGGTGGCGCAATCACCCAGATCAGAACCGCCGGAACCTTGCCTTCATTCACCCAAGACACTGTCTCGCCAGCAAAACGGAAGCTGTCACCAGCATCCAGCACAAAACGATCACCATCAATAAACAACACAAGGCTACCCTCAATCACATAACCTGCTTCTTCGCTTTCTCGAATAAAAGGCTCTGGGCAGCGCGCACCAGGTGCAAACACCGAATGCACAATTTCAAATGCACCGCCAAGATCAGGTGATAGCAGGCTTTCAACCAGACCTTTGGTATCATCGCTCATCGACCGACGCGAATGTCCGCGCACGACAAACTGGCTTTCTGCATCATCATTGCTAGGTGAAAAAAAGAAACTGACAGGCAGAGTGAACAAGGCTGCAATACGGCGGATATCTTCCAGCGCTGGTTCGGATACGCCGCGCTCAACCTGCGACAGCCAGCCAACCGAACGTTCAAGATGATCGGCAAGATCGTTCAATGTCCAATTACGTGAACGCCGCAAAGCGCGTATATCGCTTCCGATCTGCCCTGTTGAGCGAAGCGGCGCGCTGGCATTTGACTGTTTATCCATCTTCACAAGCATGATCGGCTCTCACTTCCTCAGTAACCTTGCGAGGAGAAAATGAAAAAATCAAACATATTTTCATATAAAAATGAATTTAGGTGATTATTTTCATTTTGCTAATATGTATATCACTGTTACATCTACCCAAAAGCCGATCAAAAACGATTATGCGTTTCATCCGTTTGATCCAACGCATCTGGCAACATGGTCTCACCTGTCGCGCCTGTCATCCAGATCAGCGCGATAAATAGCCCCTTTGCCCGCGGCAAAGTCACATAAACACCAAGCAACATAATGGCCGATAATATGACACAGGCAATCCAGAGCGGGATCGAATCGTCACGGCCAAAATAGAGCATAAGCGGCACAACAATATGCCCAAGCAATAGTATCGTGACCCAGGCCGGGCCATCATCAGCGCTTATATGGCTAAAATCACTTTTGCAGGCTTCACATTCTGTGACTGGTTTAAGATAGTCACGCAACAACGTGCCAATCCCGCATTGCGGACAGCGCCGCCTTAAACCGCGTGTCAAAGCGGTACCATATGAAATGGGGGACGTTGGGGTCTGCATCTGCTTGATCCTGCCTGTTCTGATTGGGACATGCCTTTATCCCATACAGCTAGCATGATTCGTCCTGTCTGCCTATGCCAGCCTATGCGCCACAGCGCCACAGGCCAGTCTGAAAATTTCTATTTAGTGAACCTAGAAACTGGCAACAATTCCTGTGCTTATCTGGCGATTTTTCTTGCCTGCAATATTACCCCAGTTCTGATGTGACGCGCCTTCAATAAACCAGCGGAACGAAGCATCCCCGATTGATTGCGCTTTCAACTGACGCATATAGGTAACATGCGCAATCCAGTGCCGCTTTGGTACGGCAAAATCAATCCGGTCAATAGCGATGTTATAATTGCCCGATTTGTCATAGCCTTTCACACTATGCTGCGCCATCGCGCCATGACGTACCGCCAATGGCAGACGATAGCCCAAGGCAAAATGTTCATTATCGGCAATAACGTTCGTAACCGTCAGGCGGGCATCGGCACTATCGGCGTCCAGCGTCATATCATCGACATAGGCATTGTGACGAAAATCAACCTTTGTTTTCACCTTCATATAATCAGCAGACAAATGAATATGCGGTGATAATGACGTCGCCGCGCCAAGATGTAGATAATCCGATCCGGTGGCTTTATCTAGCTGGAACGCCCCTTCGGAACGGCTTGCCAGAAATCGTCCATGTTCAAAGAAACGTCCGGCTGACAGGCTGATCCTTGCTGTTCTATCTTGATGCGTCAACACCATACCAACATCATCAAACCTGTATGAACCATCATCATCCGCGCGATCAGTGCGCGTTGTCGTACCAGTGCCGCCTAGCTGTCCGCGACCCGTATAAACGCCCAGCCATAGATTTTCATTCAACGCGGTATCAAACCGGCCTTGCATATGGTCACGGCTGTGACTGCCCAGCCCGCTCCACATGCTTTTATGTATCGATGACGGCATCATGGCATCGGCAATTTTGACCTTGGCAAAGGAAAGATGCGTGCGGTAAGGCGTGCCCTGCACGTCACCAAACATATCAAACGACACACCCTTGCCGCGCTGGCCATAACGGTCATCCGACATGCTGTAAAACAGGCTACCATCAGCATCAAGTGCCACCGTTCGCGACGCCGCGCTGACCTTGCCATGATGAAACTGCATCAAGGCATCAAGGCTGGGGGCTTTGCGGATTGGTGCCTGTAGCGGCGTTTTCATCTGATAGGAACGGTTATATTTATCGAATACGCCCGAGGTCAGTGACTGCCGCGCGCCACCATTGCCAAAGGCGGTGGAAAATGCCACCGCATTCTGCCTTGGGTCAAAACCAGACAAGGCACTGGCATGCCGCCCTGCGCCGCGCGCCGCGCCTTGTGGCTCCAATGCCTTTGCCAGATTCAGCAAGCCATGACCATAAACATCATCAATCCCGGGCGCGCCCAGATCGGTGGCCGTATCAAGGATAATCCGTACGGCCTGCTTGGCGGTTAGACGCGGATCTTTACCTTTCAGAACCGCCAGCGCCCCCGATACCATCGGCGCCGCCATTGATGTGCCAGAGTAATTGACATATCCATTTTTTGTATCTCTATCTTCAAGCACACCTGTTGACCGGATATTTACGCCATTGGCGCCCAGACAATATGCCTTGGCGATGCCGCACCCGTTACTAGATCTATATATACTGTTATTTTCATCTAAATTTACAACAGCCAGCCATTTTCCAACAAAAGCCCCGTCCGTGAGAAAATAACTTGATTCCAGATTAGGTATATTAGATGGGATAGCTTTTCCGTCTATAACCTTACCAATGCTAGTGAAATAATCGATCGGCTCATCTGTATAACGCTTATCTGCGCTATATTTTGTTGCATAGACTGGTATTCTACCTGTCTCGCTGTTCCAGCCATCGTTTCCCGCCGAAAAAATGACGACAATATCCTTGCTTGCAACCCGCAACCACGCATCACGAGCTGGTTTCTGGAATATATCTGCATGACGTTGGCCATGGAGAAAGTAATTATATAGATTAAAATAGGTTTTTGGGCTTCCGGGCCTATCTGATCCCCATTCAACTTCTGCCGCCCATGTACTCCCCCAGCTATTATTCAAAACAAACGGGCTTTTGCTGGCCGCATAATCAACCGCTCGCGCAACTCTATTATTCCATCCTGCACCACTACTATGGTTAGGGTCAGAGCCTTGAGGCCGTTTACGAGCTGGCCTTGAATAAAACTCTCTGAAAAGAGTAACAGGTAAAATTGAGGCTTCAGGCGCAACACCCACTGTTCCAAATTCATTATCTGAAGCTGCAATGATGCCAGAAACATGTGTTCCATGCGAAATGCTTCGCGTAAAAGAGACTCCACGTGTAGCTTCGGCAGTTCTAATCCGATTGGCAATATCAGGTTCAGAAATATCGGATCGAGGCTTGTCACGACGCTGGACTATCGGCCTAACGTCAGAATGTTGTTCCACAAAATTATACCCAGTTACTTTTCCATTCGAGTCACGCACCCATCGGTTTCGTAAATCGGGATGCGTCAAATCGATTTCACCGTCTATGACGGCAACTGTAACACCCCTACCCTTTGACCCTTGCGCATGCGCGGAGAGAACATTGCTATTCTTTAGTGCATATGAAGACTGTTGATTTAGAGATTGGCCGGTTTGCAAGCGCGCCCCAAGCCAATGCCTATATTCTGACAAAGTCGCAACGCCGCTTCCCCCGCCACCTCCACCGCCGCCGCAGGCGCTAAGCGCGCCTAAAAGCAGAGCAGGTACAATGTAACGCGGGGAAAAATGATGTAAACCGGATGCAAATGCAAACTGGCGCGGTATCATCAGCAACCCCTTTGATTCGACAAATTGAACCAAAAGGGTACGCAAAACGGGTTAAACTAACGTTAACACAGCTAACTTTTGTTTATATTTCAATATTTTATATTATTTATAAATGATATGAGGAATGAATATGCCTGTTCACACCGCACATATTATTATCATCAATCGGCGCATGACACGCATATTGTAACCGCTGGGTCAATGGTCAACCGCGCGGGCTTGATCGGCTCATCGCATCGCAGACAATATCCGTAATCATCTGCCTCAATGCGTTGCAAGGCCGCCGCCAGAATGCCAAGACGCTGTTGCCGTCTTTGTTCACGTGCCAGATCCATTGATTGCTGTTGCATCGCATCCATACGCGACAGGCGGCCAACCGATTGCTGATCCAGGATCACCGGATCCCGACCCGATTTACTGCTTTTACTTAAGCCCTCAAGCTCGGCTATTTCCGCCAAGATCAGCTTTTTATATGCCGTAACATCCATTCGGACACCATTTTGCCAGTCGTTCTGATCGCCCATCAGTACATCATATATAACGCCTGATGAAAATGATTGACCTGACCCGCTTGCAACATCACAGTGATGCCACACCTCACCGATGCAGTCATGCACATACACATACACATACACATACACTAGGGAGATTTGATCATATGTTAGCCCGCTTTCTGCCGTGGATATTTATGCTGTGCATGGGGATGTTATGGGGGGTATCCTTTTCGGTTGCCAAGATTGCGATCAATGCGGGTGGCACGCCGATGGGGATTGCTTTCTGGCAAGCGATCGTTGCCAGTGTATTGTTATTAACCTTTACGCTGGCACGACGGCGACCCATGTCGCTGGGCACTGCACAATTACGGATTTATTTTATTGTTGGTTCACTTGGTATCGCCATACCAGGCGCATGTTTTTATCTGGCAGCGCCACATCTGCCAGCAGGCATTCTGGCCATTACCGTTACTTTGGTACCCATTTTGACCTATTGTCTGGCGCTGATATTAAAGCTTGAAAAGATAGCATGGCGTCGTGTAACGGGGATTCTTTTTGGTGCTGGCGCAATCTTGTTGCTGGTTGCGCCCGAAAGTAGCCTGCCAAGCCGGAGCGCAGTACCTTGGCTATTATTGGCCTGTGTCAGTTCATTGTCCCTCGCATTCCAAAACATCCTGCTAGCACGCTGGAAAATGCCCGGTCTGGGACCCATCCGGATTGCCTGTGGCATGAATATCGCGGCGGCGGTGATGTTACTTCCCGTCACGCTAGCCAATGATACCCTGTTCTTGCCAGAATTTCCATTTGGCGTCATTGAATGGGGCGTTGTCGGTCTGGCGCTTATAGCGACAATCGCCTATACGATGTTCGTTATGACGGTTGATCGCGCGGGGCCATTATTTGCCAGTCAGGTTGGCTATGTTGTCACTTTAGCTGGCGTATTCTGGGGCATGGTCTTGTTTGGCGAGAGCCATTCGGCATGGGTATGGGTATCAATGGCAACGATGCTTGTAGGCTTGGCGTTGGTGTCGCCTCGCGAAACCAGCGCGGCAACCTAAGCTAAAATTTGGGGCTAGAATTTGGCAAATGCCCATAGCGCAACAAATATGGCGATCGGCACGACCATTAAAGCCCCGCCAATATGTTTTAACCATTTAGGCATGTTGCTGATCTGGTCATGGCTTGCGTAACGTTTTTCCAGTGATTCCGCACCAATATAAATCCCGTAACCGATACCTGCCACAATAATGGCGATCAGCGCATGAGGGTTAATCTGCTCCATATCAAATTCCTTTATAAATAGATCGATTAACCCATGTTACGGGCAAGCATCCGCATCCAGTTCTCATGACAAAGTTTGCTCATTAGCGCATCGTTATAGCCATGCATACGCATCGCATCTCGAAACGTGGCAAGTCCAGCACAATCACCCATAGTTTCGGGAATGACAGCGCCGTCAAAATCTGACCCCAAACCGACACCATCTTCACCTAGATGTTCGATCAAGTGATCGAGGTGCCTCAGCAGAACATCATAATGAACATCGGCCAGCATTTTACCATCAGCACGTAAAAAGGCGACAGCAAAATTTAACCCTACCATACCGTTACTTTCGGCAATCGCCGCCAGTTGCTTGTCAGTCAGATTACGGGCATGGGGTGACAATAGATGACTATTTGAATGTGTTGCGACCAGTGGTTTTGTGCTGTGCTTGGCAATATCCCAGAATCCAGCTTCATTCAGATGTGACATATCCAGCATAATGCCCAATTCATCACATCGCTTGACAAGCCGGACACCATGATCGGTTAAACCGCCACCAACGTCGCCTGTACTAGGAAAGCGAAACGGAACCCCCTCACCAAAGATCGTCGGGCGGCTCCAGACTGGCCCAAGCGAGCGCAGTCCCGCCCGATAAAAAATATCCAGATTATAGAGATCGGCATCAATCGCCTCTGCTCCTTCCATATGCATGACAGCCGCCATTAACCCCGTTTGCATGCAGGTTTTAATGTCATGCACACTGGTGCAAATTTTCAGCGCGCCCAGTGTTTCTAGTTCGGCAAGGATCGCCGCCTGTTGCAAGGCAATGGGCAAGGCATCAGACAGATCAACCGCTGGCGGCAAAGGTAGGTCGTACTTGTCTTGCGTCATCAATTCTAATTTGAGATCAAGATCAACTGGCGATGGAACATAGATGGCAAAAAACCCACCTGCCAAACCACCCAATTTGGCTTTTTTCAGG
>NZ_CAXBVX010000091.1:0-7961 GCF_963979125.1 uncultured Candidatus Puniceispirillum sp. | reverse complement strand
CATTTTTCTGGGCATTTTTCTGGGCGTTTTTCTGGGTACTGGCGGCTGTATCAAGATCGGCGAAATTGAAATCAAGACCCGGGGCTATGCCAGCAATGATTGAAATGTTGCGCGTTCTGGCATCGTGACAGAATTGCGCAAAACCAGCGCGCCAATCTGGCGCATAATCGACGCGCCATGCAAAGCGATGTTGCGGATCATCCTTTGGCGCATAAAGATAGGCATTCATCGACAGTGATGCCAGCCTATCGAGCACACGAAACCGATCATCCCAGCCAAGCAGATGACCATAGAACCCCTCAATATAGCCTGTTAGCTTTGGCGGCAGATAATCGGCATTATTCAACTGGGCAGTTTTCATTTTGCTATCACTTTGCATGAATTGACGCATACTGTCTCATTGTTATGATATGCCATTAAAGCCGATATAGGGGGCAAAAGGCTAGTCATGGAAACACGTAAGGAGTCCGTAGGATGAAAATTGTTGGCATAGGGGCGCATCCTGATGATGTGGAAATTTTCTTCTATGGGTTTCTGGCTGCCTGTAAAGCACGCGGCGATGATATCAGTATCGGCGTGGCCACCGATGGCGCGGCCGGTGGCGATAACCCCGGTCCCAAACTGGCAGCAACACGGGCAGAAGAAACCATTGGTGCTTTGGCCGATCTTGCCTCACCAACTTTGCTTGGCCTGCCCGATGGTGGCCTTGTTGATGCGGCTGGTGCGCGTGAGGTGATCGCGGCTTTCCTAGAGGATTGCAAACCCGATCTGGTTGTGACCCATGCCCCAGACGATTATCACCCCGATCATCGCGCCTTGTCGCATTATGTGACAGATGCGGTTGGCTTTACCTGTCCGATTCTGTTTGCCGAAACCTTGATGGGGGTGGGCTTTACGCCCGAATTCTATGTCGATATCACCCCGTTTTTTGCGGCCAAACAAGCCGCCATCATGGCACATGATAGTCAGGAACCCGAAAGATTTGCCGCGGCAAGTGCCTTGATGAATCGATACCGTGCCGCACAATGCAATGCCCCTGATGGCCATTATGCCGAAACCTATCGGATGGCATCGCGCTTTCCCTTTACCGATATTCGCGACATGCTGCCCGCCGCGCCTGCCTATCGGCCATTCTATGTGACCGGATCAGACGCGCTGATTTAAGGGCTGGGCAAGACAGCCACCACAGACTGGCATTTTGCATCCGGTAGTTTTTGGAAAAGATGTTGGCAAGCCAGCACGTTGCCGTGCGGCCAGATAAGCCATCAATTCGGCCTCTAGCAAATCGGCATCAAATGGCGCATCAAATGGCGCGCAGGCATCAATAGCCAGACGATCACCAAAAACAACACGAAGTTGATCCATAAGTGTCTGGTTACGCCGTCCGCCGCCTGCGATATATATCTGCCGCACATCTGTGGGTAGTGAGCCGACTGCATGGGTGATGCCCGCCACCGTCAGCGCGGCCAAACTGGCCATCGCATCATGCGGTGCCAGATCATGCAGACCTGCATCTGCCACAATATGCGTAAAGGCATGGCGATCGAGTGATTTTGGCCAGCTTTTGGCAAAAAAACCATGCCGCATTACACGTGCGACAAAATCATTATTGATGTGGCCTTTGGCGGCGATCCTGCCGCCATCGTCAAAAGGCTGGTTGAAATGCGCGCGCATATAATCATCCATCAGCGCGTTGCCAGGCCCCGTATCAAATCCCAGAATATCTGTTTGTGTTTTCCCGCCGACATAGGTCAGGTTGGCAACACCGCCGATATTGATAATCACCGCCGGATACGGCACATCCATCGCAGCAATAAGCGCGGCATGATATATGGGTGCCAACGGTGCACCCTGCCCGCCAGCCGCCATATCGGCGCGGCGCACATCATAGACAATATCCATGGCGGTGGCATCTGCCAGCCTTTGGCCGGAACCTAGCTGTATTGTGCATCGCCCAAGCGGTGATGTAGTATTGGCATCCGGTTCGTGAAAAATCGTCTGGCCATGAAACCCGATCAAACGCGGGATTTGCATATCATCTGGTAGCTGCTTCACCAGCTCAGCGACCACCGCGCTATGCGCATCGGTAATCGCATGTGAAAGTGTCTTATGTGCGGCGCGATCAGCCATAAAGGTTACAGGATCATGCATTGCGTTAAAAATACTGGCGCGTAATGCCGGATCATAAGCAAAGCTGGCCGCGATGCCCGTTCGCATAAACCGCGTTCCATCAGTACGCAAAATGGCCGCATCTATCCCATCGGCACTGGTACCCGACATCAGGCCTATGACAGGCTGAATGGCATTCCTGTCTTCATCGATGGGTTTGGCTTGCATGCTCTGTTGCCTGTTTCGTTATCTTATATCTTCTCAGACGACTCTATCATGCCTATGATCGCAGTATGGACAAAACAAATACACCCCAAAAAGCCAGAGTTCATAAATCCGTAACGGATGTATCGTCAGAAACGCTGGCAACCGAAAATATTGCCGCTGGCTCACTTCCGATTGACAAGATGAGTCCGAACGCGGCTTTGGCGTTGATGCTGGATAATCAGGCAGAAGCTATAGCTACGCTAAGAGGTGCGCTAGATCAAATCGAAGCGGCCGGCATGGCGGCCTATAGACAGCTTTCGGACAGTGACACGGGGCGTTTGATTTATGCAGGGGCTGGCACATCAGCCCGCATTGGCGTTCAGGATGGCGTGGAATTATTCCCAACCTTTAACTGGCCGCGCGAACGTGTTGGCTTTGTGATTGCGGGCGGAAACGACGCCTTGTTACGCGCTGTTGAAAATGCCGAAGATGACAAAATATCCGCCGCCAAAGATGTGGAAAAATCTGAAATCGGCAAGGATGACGTTGTGATTGGCCTTGCCGCCAGTGGCATCACGCCCTTTACCTGCGAGGTTCTGGAACAGGCGCGCACGGCAGGTGCGCTGACCATCGGGATTGCCAATAATGCCGACACGCGCCTGCTGGCGGTGGCCGAACATGCCATTTTGCTGGCAACTGGCAGTGAGGCGATCGCCGGATCGACAAGGTTGAAAGCAGGTACAGCCCAGAAAATCTGTCTCAACATGATGTCTAATCTGATTATGGTGCAGATGGGATTTGTCAAAGATGGCCTGATGGCAAAAATGGTGCCGACCAACGCCAAGTTACGCGCGCGCAAAAAGCTGATTGATGCGGCACTGGATAAAGCGTCAAAAAATCAAACGTCGTAAAGCCCCAACCAACATTAGGCGATCATCAAGCTTTGATCGGGGGTCGCTATTGCCAGCAAGGCCAGCAGATCAGCATGTGCCAACGCCACACAGCCAGCCGTATGGGTTTTGCCTGGTGCTATACAATGCATGAAAATGGCACTGCCGCGTCCGGCTATTACCGGCGCATCGTTAAAGCCAAGTTCAACAACAATGTCATAGGCCGTATCATCGCGCCACATCACCTCATGGCTGGCACTGAACGGCGCATTCAGAGCCAAATCAACATGCCGGTTATATGCGGGATGATCAGGCGCATCACACCAGCCACATGATGGCGTGATCGGATAGGCTGGGAACGGCAAAATTGGCACATCAACGCGATCAGCACGATAATAAACTGCGCGAATAGGCATGGTGCCTTGCGGCGTTGCCATATCGCCTTCGCGCTTGGCCGCCGCATCAATCATACCTGCCTTGCCAATTATACAATCAAACAGCAGGTCACCTGTATCAAGCTGATAGGCGCCAGTTTCGGTTTGCTTTACGCGCCAGCTATGCACAGCAATGCCCCCCTGTTCAATCACAATGATAAAAGACGTTGGCTGTCACATTATCTGAAAAAAGGCACTTTGAATAAACCTTTTGCCTAGTCACTTTTGGATGTAGGGTTATTTTAGAAAAAGTGCATTAAACGGAATATCAAAGCCAAGACAGCAAAAGCCAAGATAGGGGACGTTATTATGAATGGTTCGGAAAAAGCATCCTTAAGCGTATATTTTGACAAACGGATGCTTCGCATTCTTCTGCTTGGCGCGATAAGCGGCTTTCCGTGGGTTCTTATCGGATCATCGCTGTCTTTGTGGTTGAAAGAAGATGGTTTGAGCCGTTCAGCAATCGGCTGGGCGGGTCTGATTTTCAGCGTCTATGCGATTAACTTTCTATGGGCACCATTGATTGACCGGATCCGCATTCCCGTTCTGACCGCGCGTATCGGGCATCGCAAAGCATGGATCATTTCGCTTCAGGCGGTTATTTTTATCTCGGTTCTGGCATGGAGCAATCTAAGTCCGGCGGCAGATATATGGTGGGTTATGGCCTTTGGTTTGCTGATTGCCATCTCGTCAGCATCGCAAGATATTACCATCGACGCCCTGCGGATTGAGCAAATCGGCCATGATGAACGTGGCGCGATGGCCGCAGGCGCTGCGGTAGCGGTGGCTGGCTGGTGGTCAGGCTATAAGATCGGCGGTATGATTACATTATTTACTGCTGATTATTTTGAGACACTGGGACATGTCAATTACTGGCAACTGACCTTTCTTGTGCTTCTGGCGATCATTCTGCTTACCAATATAGCTTTGCTGTTCATTCCCGAGGAAAGTTCGGACGAACGTATCAAAGCCCAAGCCGAAGCACAGGCCGCGATTGCAAGCCGTGTTGGTGGCAACAATCCTATTTCACAAATTATTGCGTTTTTCTCCAGCGCTGTTCTTGGTCCATTGACCAGCTTTTTCAAAAAGAATGGTATTGCGATTGGCATCGGTATCTTGAGCTTTATCTTCCTGTTCAAAATCGGCGAAGCCTTTATGGGCAAAATGTCACTGGTTTTCTATAAGGAAATCGGCTTTTCAAAATCCCAGATCGCTATCTATTCAAAAGGCCTAGGCTGGATCACCACGATCAGCTTTACCTTGCTGGGTGGTTATTTTGCAATCCGGTCAGGTTCAATACGCGCCCTTTTCATTGCAGGTATTGCCATGGCCGCAACGAATGTCATGTTTTCGATTCTGGCGTGGAGTGGCAAATCAGAGTTGCTGTTTGCCGTTGCTGTTCTGCTTGATGACATTGCCGCCGCCTTTGCGACAGTTGCCTTTGTTGCCTTTATTTCGTTGCTGGTCGATCGCACCTATACAGCCACGCAATATGCCTTGCTGGCCTCTATCGGGACGATGGGACGCACAACATTGGCATCTTCCTCAGGTGTCATGGTTGACTGGCTGGATGGCGATTGGGGCACGTTCTTTGTGATAACGGCTCTTATGGTCATACCATCATTGCTGTTGCTGTGGTACCTGCGCAACCGCATATCACTTGGCAAAGGTTAGATAGGCAGAATCCTTCGGCGGGTCGTAACATCACCAGCCTCTTGCGCAATGCGCGGCATGGCGTTGCGTAAGTTTTCGGAAGCTACCTGCATGTGATATGCGTTAGCGTGAAGCAGGTTAACTGCGTCCTGCATAATGCCAACATGTCCTTTCCAAAAAATCAGATCGCCCCGCTTGAGCAAGGCATCATCGGCAATCGGGTTACCCAAATTGGCCGCCTGTGGGCCGCTATCACGTGGCGCAAAGACGCCTACTGTCTGCAAAGCCAATTGCACCAGCGCCGAACAATCCAGTCCGCCACTATCACGGCCACCCCACCCGTAAGGCGTACCCAGCAGTGACTCGGCAATTGCCACCCAGTCAGCAACCACATGATCGCGCGGCACCAGATGCCGCCATGGCATAAAGCCATCGCCTTGCGGGGTTAGAATATGCGCGGTTTGGCTAGCGGTGGTTAGATCAGCATTATCAAGCACAGTCACCTGGGCACCAAGGGACAAGCCAAACATCATACCGCTTTTGATGTCAGCACGGCGTGTCACAAGTGAACGAGGCACAATCACCCGATGTGTTGCATCTGTCATGTACGGTGTTAGCCCCACCTTTGGCACATAGCCCTCATAGCCATCAGTCGATAGCTTACCGTGATAGAAATCACCTTTTTGGCCTGTAACAGTAAAACCTTCGCCAAACAGACATTGCGTATCCAGACCAGCATCATCGCGTGGCGCATCATATAATCCGATAGATGGCAAACTGACCTGCATCTTGGTATCGGCAATGTGGGCATTGTCAGTCTGCGCCATGATCTAGCCCGCTTTGGCCGCAATATTGTGTTTTGCACACCATGCGGCAACATCAAAATTGGGGCAGGTTTTTTCAGTATAATCAAAATCGCAATGACCACATATTTCGGCAGCCGGATGTTCCGCCCGCCACCGCATAAGCAGGGTTTTAAGTGTCTGCATCTGCGCATCGGTGAAATGCTGGCGCCCAATAAGGCAGACGCCAAGGCTGATGTCATTATGACCTTTGACATGGGCGCCAACCCAATATTCGGGGCGCCCGTTTTGCAATGTGCCATCACGGCAAATCACCCAATGATAACCAATACCATGCCAGCCAAAACCCAGATGCATTTCATGGATTGCACAGGCGTCGAGGGCTTCATCGTCTGGCGTATCGGCACAATGCACAACAAGATGGCTTATATTTTCAGCTATTAGGGCTGTCGGCATAGAGCTTATCTCCATAAATGTGGCATGCGTGCAAAGTTATGCTATGTCCATATCTGACATTATTAGAGCATGCCATAAACTGTTAGACGCCAATAGCAAAGTTTTTGCTTTCTTCGCTTCCGCTAGCAAGGCAGAATGTTGTGTATTTTCCAAGGGGCCATTTATGTCCAATTCCGAATTTTCCTTTCACGGTATTCTGTTCGATATGGACGGGCTTTTAATTGATTCCGAGCGCCTGTCATATGAAAGTTTTTGCAGTACAGCATCCGCATATGATGTCAGCGTGACAATGGAAGATTACCGGCAGATGATCGGTTTGAATCATGTCACCGGGCTTGGGATTCTACGTGGCATTCTGCCCGCATCACTTGATCCGGTAGCTTTTAAAAATGAGTGGTTGCTTGCCTATCGCGCCCTGTTTGCCGATGATGTGCCCGTCAAGGATGGGGCGTATCAGTTGTTGGCACATTTGCACGCAATTAACATGCCCGTGGCGGTTGCCACATCATCATCAGGGTCGCGTGCGCGGATCACACTGGAAAAAGCTGGCCTTTGGCAATTCATTCAGCATCTAACTGGCGGCGATGAAGTATCTCATGGCAAGCCTGCCCCAGATGTGTATCTTGATGCGGCGGCCAAACTAGGCATCAATCCGCAAGACTGCATAGCGTTTGAAGATTCTGAAAATGGAACCAATGCCGCCATCGCGGCTGGCATTCGTGTGATACAGGTTCCCGATCTGGCGCCTGCCATGCGCCCAGCTAATCCACCACATCACCAGATTGCACCCAACCTTCAGGCAGGTGCCGCCATGATTGGGATAAAGCTTGCATAATTACCTTGCAAAGCATCGCCAAGCATAGACAGTGGGGGCGCGCACCGCCTATGATTATGTTCAACAACATGTGCCGCAGGAGATAATGTAATGCGCTTTGTTCACACAATGGTTCGGGTTAAAGACCTAGATGCGTCGCTAGATTTCTACTGCCATAAATTCGGCCTTGTCGAGATGCGCCGCAAAGACTTTGAAGCTGGCCGCTTTACGTTGGTGTTTCTGGCCGCCCCAAAAGACCAAGATCGAAGCCGCGCCGAAGCCGCGCCCGAACTTGAGCTGACGTATAATTGGGATCCTGAAGATTATGATTTTGGCCGTAATTTTGGCCATCTTGCCTATAAGGTTGATGATATCTACGCCACCTGCCAGAAGTTGGTTGATAACGGTGTCACCATTAACCGTCCACCGCGTGATGGCCGCATGGCTTTCATTAAATCACCTGACAATATTTCTATCGAGCTGATTCAAGAAGGTGATGCTTTACCAATTAACGAACCGTGGGCGTCGATGGAAAATATAGGTACATGGTAACGGATAGCCCGATGACCAGATTAGAGATTTTTCAGTTCTCCTA
>NZ_CAXBVX010000090.1:0-8026 GCF_963979125.1 uncultured Candidatus Puniceispirillum sp. | reverse complement strand
CTTTCCAGCTTGGCATCAAGCGTTGTTACCTTGGCGTCAATAATACCTGTTTTGCTGTCAACTGCGCGGTCAATCGCCGCACGTTCGGTGGCAATCGCCGTTTCAATCGCGCCTTTACGCCCCGTAATGATGGCCGTTGTTGCCGCGTTAACCGCCGTATTAATGGCGTCATTACGCGCTGTGCGTTCGTCATCCAACTCACTATCCAGCTTGGTATCGACAATCGATTCCACCGCCGCGCGATCAAGACCCTGCGGGATGTCATTCACCGCGGATGAAACCGCACTGGCAATCGTCGCATCACGCGCGCTTACTTCCGCCGCGCCATGTTCGGCAATCAGGCTTTTGACCGTCTCGGCATCCGCTTGACTGGCTGTCGCCAGCGCCGCGTCAATCGCATCATTGACCGTGCGAAAATCGGCAAATCTGCGCCAGTTGCGCCAATAGGGCGTGGCTGGTTTACGCGTACGTTGCCAGAATTCGCGCGGGGCATCATTGGCGATCAGCATCTGCCAGCCAATGTCGCCTTGATAAATGGTGTTAACAATACCGTTACTGTTTACATCATTGGGTTTGTTTGCCGTGGTGGCGTCAAAGAATGCCGTTCCCGTTACCGCATTATTCAGATCGGATAAGGTTGTTAAATCAGTATTTCGGTCAGTTTGCATAATCACTCCTATGCTTGGTTGAAATCATCCCATGCTTTGGGACTCTGGCGGCATACGGCACCGTGCGAAGGTGCCCATATGTGAAATGCCGTCATCTGCATGCGCAGGGATGGGACTATGGAAGCAACATAGTTAAAAAAACGTTAATAATAGAACAAAAAATGAACATAAATTGAAAAAATAATGTTTTTCATTGGCTTGAGGCTATTTTCTCATATTTTACATTTAATACATTGAAAAGCTTGCCTTTTCCCATGAAAAACAAGCTAAAACCCATTGACGACCATTATTTCCCATGTTATCCCATAATATCCCATCTTTGGGTGAATGGCGCGCTTTCTGGTTCCTCCCTGCGGAAATCTGCGCTGCACCTGAAGTTTTAGGGGGTTTGTAAAGTGATACCCGGCACATGGCATTCCGCTTATGGCCGGAGCAACTGGCTGGCACGGCTGTGAACTATAGGAGCGTCGCGTGGATTTATTTCTATCCACATTTGAGCATCGGATTGACAAGAAGGGACGCTTATCCGTGCCAGCCCCTTTCCGCGCCGTATTGGAACGACGCGATGATCCGCTTTATATTTATAAATCGCTGACCGAGCCTTGCCTTGAAGGTTGTGGTTCTGAACGTATTGGCCAGATTGTTGACGCCATTGATACAATGGACAGCCTGTCCGAAGAAGTCGCCACCTTGCAGACAATGTTATCCAGCGCCCAGGAAATGAAGCTGGATAGCGAAGGCCGGATTATGCTATCGGCTGATTTCATCGGTTTTGCCGCGCTAGATGAAAGCGCGCTTTATGCCGGTATTGGCCGGTCATTCCAAATCTGGTTGCCTGACCGCTATCGCAATCGCGAAACTGATGCCCGAAACCGTGCCAAAACAACAGGCCTGCCATCACTCAGGCTAGGCCGGAGCGCATCGCAAGACCCGCCACATAACGGAGGCCGCTAATGTGTGGCCAGATGCTTCACCAGTCGGTTTTGTTAAACGAGGTGGTGGATGCTTTGCGCCCCGCCATTGGCAAGGCCTATCTTGACGCCACCTTCGGCAATGGCGGATACAGCCGTAGCCTGCTTGATGCCGCTGACTGTAACGTCATTGCGATTGACCGCGACCCTGACGCGATTGCCCGCGGACAGTCGATGGTGGCTGAATATAAACCCCGCTTTTCGCTTGTCGAAGGCTGTTTTTCCGATATGCAGTCACTTGTGCATAGCGCACTGGCATCTGCAGATTCGACATCGACAAGCCATGCCAGCGCGCCGGTTCTGGATGGGGCGGCTTTTGACCTTGGCGTCTGTTCGACCCAGCTTGATCAGGCTGATCGTGGATTTTCATTCCGTCAGGATGGCCCGCTGGATATGCGCATGTCACGATCCGGAATCAGCGCCGCAGATATTGTCATGAGTCACGAAGAACATGATATTGCGCAAATTCTGTGGGAATATGGCGAAGAAAAAGCATCGCGTCGGATTGCCAAAGCCATTGTCAAAGCACGTAGCGAAACAACCATATCAAGCACCAGCCAGCTTGCTGCCATCATCCATAGTGTGATGCCTGCCAAGCGGTATGGCCAGATTGACCCAGCAACGCGTAGTTTTCAGGCCTTGCGTATCTATGTAAACCGCGAGCTTGACGAGTTGAAATCCGGCCTTGCCGCCAGCGAAGCCATGCTCAAGCCTGGGGGGATTCTGGCGGTTGTATCTTTTCATTCGCTCGAAGACCGGATCGTGAAACGCTTTCTGGCGTCACGAAGCCAGATAGCATCACAGCCATCTCGGCATCGCCCGCCCAGCAATGGCCCAGCTCCAACTTTTGAATTGCTGACGCGCAAAGCCTTGCAAGCTGGAGATCGTGAACGCGAAGATAACAGCCGCGCCCGATCGGCCAAATTGCGTGTCGCCATGCGCACTGATGCCCCCTATCCAGGACAGGAGAATGCCCTATGCGCATGATTTTGATTGGGGCAATAGTTCTGGCTGGCCTTGGCACCACCTTGTATCAGGTTAAGACGGGGATCGATGCACGTCAGGATCGGCTGAACGATCTGAATCTGACCATTGCCGTTACCAAACGCGATATTGCTGTTCTTGAGGCTGAATGGGCGTATTTGTCACGCCCTGAGCGGATCATGAATTTGTCCAATTCGTTATTGGATATGGAACCGATCAGTCAGGACCGTATTTTGCCGCTGGACGCCATTCCGATGCGGGTGATGTCGGAACTAAATCCGGAAAAACCAACCCCAGTCGTTCAACTTCCAGAACCCAAAAAACCGAAAGCACATGCCATAAAGCATGCGCCGACAAGCGCTGACACAAATAAGCGCACGACAATGTCTGTCAGGCTACCCGCTCTCGATACAAAAGGCGTCAATATCAAAGCCATTCTGGCAACTGGGGACAAACCATAATGCGACATAAGGGATTTCTATCTACTTTGCATAATCTTGTGTTGCCGCCTCGCCCTGATCCAGCAGCGTCGCGGGTGATTGCAGAAATGCGTCTGCTTCTGTGCGCCAGTGTCGCTATATTGGCCTTTAGCATCATTGGCTTTCGGATTTTCAACCTGTCAGATGCGGGCGCACGCGAGCGCATCGCCAATCATTTCAAAACCTCGCACATCGAGCGTGGCCAGATACTTGACCGCAAAGGACGGCTTCTGGCGACCAATCTGCCGATTACAGTTCTGCATGCCGACCCTCGCGAAATCATGGATGTGACCGACGCGGCCAAGAAGCTGGCACCATTTATCGCGCGGCATGATGTAGCAAGTCTGAAAAAATTACTGTCAAAACAGACCCGCTATGTCGAACTGGATCGAAAACTGACACCTCTGCACCATGCCGAAATTCTGCGGCTTGGCATTCCGGGCGTGTATTTTGCCCAAAGCACATTACGCGTCTATCCACGTGCCGAAACAGCCGCGCATATTCTGGGACAGGTTGATCCCGAAGATAATGGCATTGCCGGAATTGAAAAATCGCAGGATGCGCATCTGGCCGCGGGCAAGGATATTCATCTGTCGCTTGATGTTGGGTTACAGGCGATTATGCGCGCTGAAATATCAAAGCAAATCAATGAATTCGAAGCTATCGGCGGGGCAGGTGTTTTGCTTGATACCCGCAGTGGTGAAATTTTGGCCATGACATCATTGCCAGACTACAATCCAAACCATTTTGCCAAAGCCAGTGATGACGCCCGCTTTAACCGTGCGACCAAGGGTCTGTATGAAATGGGTTCTACCTTCAAGGTACTGAATACTGCTATTGCGCTGGAAACAGGCGCGGCAACACCACGTACCGAGTTTGAAGTCATGAAGCCGCTTCGGGTAGCCCGCTTTACAATCAATGACTATCATCCCAGTAAAAAACCGTTAAATGTCGCCGAAATCATGGTGCATTCATCTAATATCGGATCGGCGTTGATGGCCGAGGAATTTGGCGCGGCAATACAGAAAGAATATATGAAGCGACTTGGCTTGCTTGACCGCTTGCCGCTTGAATTGCCGGAAATAGCCAAACCATTATCACCAAAGCACTGGAAGCGCGCCGCAACACTGACAGTGTCATATGGACATGGCATTTCGATTTCACCAACACATCTTGCCAGTGCTGTATCTACCGCCAGCAGTAATGGGTTGCGCATTGCCCCCACATTATTAAAGCGCAAAGCGGGTGACGAATTAGTCAAAACCCGTGTCTTTTCTGAGCAAACAGCCCGCGCTGTCAGATCAATGATGCGGCTGGTTGTTTCACATAAAGAAGGTACTGGCAAAAAGGCCCGCGCGCCTGGCTATATGGTTGGTGGCAAAACCGGCACAGCTGAAAAAGTTCAAGCTGATGGCGGCTACAATGCCAAAGCTAATCTGGCTACATTTGTCGCCACTTTTCCGGTGCATGACCCACGCTATGTGATCGTTATCATGGTTGATGAACCAAAAGGGCAAAAACAAACCTATGGTTATGCAACTGGTGGCTGGGTGGCCGCCCCAGCAGTGCGCCGTATCGTCGAACAGGTTTCCCCCCTTCTTGGTGTGCACCCTGTTGACGAAGAATCGCCATTAATTCGCCAGAAACTCATGTTTGATTTCAATATTGGCAATCAGGAGGCAACGCTTGCATCTTTCTGATCTTTTGAACAATTTGGCAGACATACCCGATCAAGCCGCATCGACGCCGATTGCGGGCATGAGTGACAATTCGCGCGCCATTAAACCGGGCGATATGTTTGCCGCGCTGGCTGGCAGTTCGACCGATGGGCGAAACTATATCGAGGATGCCATTAAGGCTGGTGCCAGTGCTGTTCTGACCGATATGCGCCCACTTGAAGCATCGCTGGATAATTTGAGCATACCAATTGTCATGGTCGAAAATCCGCGGCATGTGCTGGCCAGGGCCGCTGCCCGCTTCTGGGGCAAGCAACCTGGCATGATCGCCGCGGTAACTGGCACTAACGGCAAAACATCAACAGCTGATTTTCTGCGCCAATTATGGACGCGTGCAACATGGCAGGCAGCCTCGATTGGTACGTTAGGGGTCAAAGGCACCGATACACGGAAAATGGATGGTAAAATCCTTGATTTACCAAAGCTTACAACGCCTGACAGCGTTTCCCTGCATTCTGCCTTGTCACCGCTATGTGATGCAGGTGTTACCCATCTTGCGCTTGAGGCCAGTTCGCATGGTCTTGTGCAACAGCGTCTTGACGGGCTGAATGTCCATATCGCCGCCTTCACCAATCTGTCGCAAGACCATCTTGATCATCATGGTGATATGGAATCATATTTTACAGCCAAATCACATCTGTTCATGAATTTGCTGATGCATGCAGGCGCGGCAATCATCAATATTGATGATCCCTATGGTCGCCGCCTATGCGACATGCTAACCATACAAGGCGAAGCGCGTCAGATCGTTATAAAGACATTCGGCTTTGCTGATGATGCCGACTTCCAGATCGAAAACATTACGCCGATTGACAATATTCTGGAAATGTCGATCAAACATGGCGGTGACAGTTGGCATATCCCGCTTGCCATGTCCGGCACCTTTCAGGCGGTTAATGCCTTAACCGCGGCAATCATGGCGCATATGAGCGGGCTTACCCTACAGGACTCGCTTGGCGGATTAGCCTATCTCAAACCAGCCCCAGGCCGGATGCAGACCGTAACAGGCCACCCAAAGGGTGCGCAAATTGTTGTTGATTTTGCCCATACGCCCGATGCCTTGCGCGCTGCGCTTGAAGCTCTACGTCCCGAGGTCAGTCATAAGCTATATGTGCTGTTCGGATGTGGTGGCGACCGCGACCCGTCAAAACGCCCACTGATGGGTGCCATTGCAGATCAAGCGGCTGACATTGTTATCATAACTGACGATAACCCTCGTTCCGAAGATCCAGCCAATATCCGTGCCGCCATTATGGCCACCAGCCCCAAAAGTATTGAAATAATCCCGCGCGACACAGCTATCAAAAGCACGCTGGAAAAATTGGAAAGCGGCGATGTCCTGCTGATAGCTGGCAAAGGACATGAAACCGTTCAACTGATTGGTGATGAAACGTTGCCCTTTAGCGACATATCAGTTGCCAGCCGATACATCGCAGATATGACGGAGGCGCAAAAATGACCGCGCCTTTATGGACTGTTGATGAAATTTGCGCGCATACCAACGGCGTAATGGCAAAAGCAACCGATATAGCATCGCCTGTGGATCATATTACGATTGATAGTCGTATGTGCCGGAAAGGCAGCCTGTTTGTGGCTTTGCCCGGGGCAACAGCAGATGGGCATCAGTTCCTTGCGAAAGTTGCCGGCGCCGATGCCAGCGCGGCGATTGTAACAAAGCCCGACAATGCGGTAGAGCTTACGCAGATCATTGTGCCAGACTGTCTGACTGCTTTAACCGATCTAGCGGTTGCCGGACGTGAACGCCATAAAGGTGCCATGGTTGCAATAACCGGTTCGGTTGGCAAAACAGGCACCAAAGAAATGCTGGCGCATATTTTACGCGCTTTTGGACAAAGCCATGCGAATGAAGGCAATTTTAACAATCATATCGGCTTGCCGCTGAGCCTTGCCGCCTTACCCAAGGACAGCCAGTTTGCCATTCAGGAAATTGGTATGAATCACGCTGGTGAAATTGCCACTCTAACCCGCATTGCCCGCCCTGACGTTGCCATGATTACACGGATTGCTGCCGTGCATTCGGGGCATTTTGAGTCGATTGACGCGATTGCTGATGCGAAAGCCGAAATATTTGAAGGCATGCAAGGCGGCACGGCTGTTTTGAATATCGATGATCCCTTTTTTGACCGTCTATACCGCGCGGCCAAAGCGGCAGGCATCAAACGGATCATAACATTTGGCAATCATGGTGAAGCTGAATTCTGCTTACTGTCGGCACGCCAAGATGACGATGGCATGAAGATTGAGGCCGATTTATCGGGCTTTCCTGTTAGCTTCCGATTGGGCATGTCCGGCCATCATTGGGCGATGAATGCATTGGGCGTTCTGGCTTGTGTGCACGCGTTGAGACAGGATGCCGTCGCCGCAACCGATCATCTGGCTGATTTTGGTGACATTGCTGGACGTGGTGCACGCCATAGTGGCATTTTCAACGACAAAGCCATAACCGTTATCGATGATAGTTATAATGCCAGCCCCGCATCCATGTTGGCTGCACTGGAACCATTTTTAACAGACGCGCGCCATTGCGACATAATGGTGGTGAGCGACATGTTGGAGCTTGGCACGCATAGCGCCGTCGCCCATGATGAAATCGTATCAATTATTGCCCGCATTGCCCCCCGCCATGTCATTGCCATCGGGGGTGAATTTGCCCGCGCTTTTGCGCATGCCACCCCCCCATGTGATGTGATCTTTGCTGAAAATCCAGCAATCGCAAGTGATCTGCTGGCGCGCTTTGTAAAGACTGACGACACGATTTTTATAAAGGGGTCAAAAGGTTCAGGGGCATGGCGTGTTACCAACGCGCTATTAGATGCCATGACGGATAAGACACCCACCGCATCGGTTACTGACAAATCTGCCTTCAAACAATCAACTGAAGGAAAAATATATGTTACCTGATTTACTTGTTCCTTTGGCTGGCGAATACCAGTTTTTCAACCTGTTCCGCTACATCACCTTCCGGACAGGCGGTGCCACTGTTACAGCCCTATTTCTGAGCCTGTTATTTGGGCCCGTTTTTATCCGATGGCTGAAAACACATCAGAAAGAAGGTCAGCCTATTCGTGATGACGGGCCGCAGTCACATCTGATCACCAAGATCGGCACGCCCACAATGGGTGGATTACTGATTCTGGCCACCTTTGCCTTTTCGTCGTTGCTATGGA
>NZ_CAXBVX010000089.1:0-8145 GCF_963979125.1 uncultured Candidatus Puniceispirillum sp. | reverse complement strand
CGGAATCTTGCCCGCAATCTGCTGGCACTTGATGCGCTTGCCTGCGTCACTGACAGCACCCCTGCCAATGCCACCGCCTTTGCCGCTGAATTTAACGCCCCGCCAGCCAGCTTTGACGATCTATGCCATGATTCATCACTTGATGGCGTGGTCATTTCTACCCCCGCCCACAGTCACGCCAATATTGCCGTACCTTTGCTGGCGGCAGGCAAGCATGTCTATATCGAAAAACCGCTGGCACTGACTATGGATGACGCAACGCGCATCGCCGCCGCCGCCAACGATCATAACCGTCAGGTCATGGTTGGCCATTTGATACGTTATCATGCGTCCTTTATCGAACTCCAGAAACAGCTTGCCGCAGGCGTCATTGGCGATTTACGCCATATTCAGGCCACCCGTCTGGCGATGGGGCGTATTCGCAATACCGAATCAGTGCTGTTTGACTTATGTCCGCATGATCTTTCGCTTGTGCTTGCGCTAACAGGCACCTCGCCAACGCACGTATCTTGTGCAGGTGCCAGCCATGTAACCCCGGGCATTGTCGATGTCCTCAGCACCGTCCTTGGCTTTGACGGCGGTATCAGCGCGCATCTGAATACGGGCTGGATCAATCCGATCAAACAGCATTGCCTGACCGTTATCGGCAGCACCGGATCATTGGTTTTTGACGATACCAAACCATGGGACGAAAAACTGACTTTATTTACCGATGACATTCGTCAGGATGGCGATTATTTTACTATCACCCGCCAGCCCCCAAAGCCACTGACCCTGACTCAAGGCGAGCCGTTGAAAGACGAGATGCGCGCCTTTATTCACAGTTGTAAAAGCGGCACCCCCGCCCTGACTGATATGAAAGATGCCCTGACCGTTCAGGCGGTTCTGGAAGATATGCAACGCCAGCTTGTCGATATGACAGATGTAAAAAGTTAGACTGAAAGCGAGCCAAAATGTCGATTCCCTTTATTGATCTGAAAAGCCAGCAATTACGCATTCGCGACAAGGTCGAGGCCGGTTTTGCCGCCGTGCTGGATCATGGTGCTTATATCATGGGGCCGGAAGTTGGCGCGCTGGAAACCCGCCTTGCCGACTGGAGCGGAGCCAAACATAACATTGCTTGCTCATCGGGGACTGATGCTTTGTTGCTGGCACTATCGGGGCTAAAGCTTCAACCAGGTGACGGCGTTATTGTGCCGTCCTTTACCTTTGCCGCCAGCGCCGAGGTAATGCCGGTGATGGGCGCGGTGCCGATCTTTGCCGAAGTCGAACATGACAGCTTCAATCTTGACCCAAACAAGCTGGGTGCGGCTATGGACAGCGCCCGAAAAGCGGGCGTTACTGTTGTTGGCATTATCGGTGTTGGCTTGTTTGGCCAGCCTGCCAATTATCCGGCGATTATGGATTTTGCCGCGCGTCATGATCTATGGGTCATTGATGATGCCGCGCAAAGTTTTGGTGCCAGCTGGCATGGTACATCGGTCGGCCAGCTGGCGCATGTCACCTGCACCAGCTTCTTTCCGGCCAAGCCGCTTGGATGCTATGGCGATGGCGGCGCGGTCTTTACCGATGATGATGAGATCGCGGCGATCATCCGTTCATGCCGCGTGCATGGCATGGGCAAGACCAAATATGATAATGTGCGTATTGGCATGACGGGGCGGCTGGATACGATCCAGGCGGTTGTGCTGGATGCCAAGCTTGATATTTTCGCCGACGAGCTTGCCGCCCGCCAGACAGTCGCTGATCGTTATGCGTCCATCTTGGGTAATCTGGTTGAAATTCCGTCTTTATCGGCAGGTGCCACATCAAGCTGGGCGCAATATAGCGTCAAGCTACCCAAAGGCCATGATCGTGATGCGATCTGTGCCAAGCTGGGCGAGGCGGGCGTGCCTACGGCAATCTATTATCCGATCCCGATGCACGAACAACCGCCTTATAAACAATATCCGGTGGCCGATGCGCTAGGCGTGACGCATGATCTATGCGCGCGGGTCATGGCCTTGCCGATGCATCCCTATCTGACCGAAGACGCCCAGGACATCATCGCCAGCGAACTCCGCAAAGTGTTGTAGGGGGTGGGTAGGTCATTGATTTAATGGCCGCGAGTTTAACACTCTCCCTCTACCCCTCAATCTCGCTCACGGCATAATCTGCATTCGCCAGCCAGTCGGGATTGACCGCAACCCCCCATCCGGGCGCATCGCTAATCGTCACATGCCCGTCTGTCACCTTGAACGGATCACCCCGAAACAATGCGTCCTGCCAAGGGTAATAATCGGCGCCTTCGATTGACAGTTCCAGATAGGCACCCGCATTCGGTATCGCCTTTAATACATGCATCGTACAGATCGTCACCAGTGACAAATTCGCCGCATGCGGGGTACATGCCAGACCTGCTTGATCCGCCATTTCGGCCACCTGTAACAAGGGGGTGATGCCGCCCATATACATGACATCGGGTTGCACGATATTGACAATGCGGCGATCGATCATGTCTTTCCAGACGCGCATATCGCAATCCTGTTCGCCGCCAGTCACATCGATAGCCAGCGCGTTCGTCACTTGCAATGTGTCATCTGGATGCCAATAGGGGCATGGCTCTTCATAATGGCTAACGCCGTGATCTTCCAGCATATGCCCAACCTCGATCGCGCGGGCAACACCGAAACAGCTATTGGCATCAACCATTTTGACAATCCCGTCGCCCAATGCCGCGGTCACTGTCGGGATAATCTCTTCGGTGCGGCCTGGCCATTCGTCCTTGCCGCGCCCACATTCGGCGCCAACGCGGAATTTGAACGCATCAAACCCCTTTTCATCGCGAAGCTGGCAAAACCGTTTGGCTTCATCGGCGGGCGAAATATCGCGTTTCATCGATGACGCATAGGCGCGAAGCTGGCCAGCCTGACCACCTATCAGGGCGGTAACAGGCATGTCTGCCGCGCTGGCCACCAGATCCCACAAGGCCGTATCAAGCCCAGCCAGCGCGCGATATATATAAGACCCGGGAAATTTATGCTCGCGTTCGGTCACCCGTGCGGCCAGATCGGCAAAGATCGTGCGGGCATCGCCATCATCATCGTCATGATGCGCCCCGGCGATTGATGCTCCAAGCACCCAGGGCGCGACCTGCCGGTGAAATATCTGTGCGGTAATATCGGCATGATAGGTGGACATCTGGCCAATTCCGCTTAGCCCATCATCGGTTGTGACTTTGACAAAACTGACATAGCGCGAGGTGAATGTTTCAAGTTTCTGGATTTTCATCGGAATATGGGAACTTTCATGATGGGGAATGCATAACGTACCGTCAGGCACTCGTAAAATCTTAACAAACTATAGTTTATATCACCGAAAAGTTTGACTAGCCTGAAATGATTGTGCAACCTCTCTTTGTTAAATAGCTTTGAAATTGTGAAATTACCTTGAGGGGAAACAATGAAAAATTTACTTACATTTAAAACCACGGCTATCTGTGCAGCGGTTGCAGGCGTCATGAGCGTCTCAACAGCCAGCCTTGCCGACTCACTAAGAATCGTCTCTTGGGGTGGTGCTTATCAAAAAGGTCAGTCAGTTGGTATTTTCCAGCCTGCTGCCAAGGCCATGGGCATCACTGTCAAAGAAGATACCTATGGCGGTATTTCTGACGTGAAGCTGATGGTCAAATCAGGTGCCGATAAGTTCGACATCTTCTCAAGCGGCGCGGGCGGCTGTGCATCTGGTGGTGCCGAAGGCATTCTAGAAAAGCTTGATTATTCCGTCATTGATGTCAGCAACCATTTGCCAGGCATGTATAGCGATTATTGCGCTGGTGCCGATATTTTTTCGGTTGTTGCCGCATGGAACACCGATACATATGGTGATAATGGACCACGTAGCTGGGCCGATTTCTTTGACGTAGAGAAATTCCCAGGCACCCGCGCCATGCGCGCTAAAATGGATGCCCAGCTTGAAGCTGCTTTGCTGGCTGACGGCGTGCCAATGGATCAAATCTACACCGTGCTTGATAGCGAAGAAGGTATCGATCGCGCGCTTGATAAAATCCGCTCTATCAAAGATCACATCGGCGTATGGTGGACATCTGGTGCCCAACATGCCCAGCTGATGAAAGATGGCGAAGTTGACATGACAACTGGCTGGAATGGTCGTTTTGACGTGGCCGCGCTTGACGGTGCAAAAGTCTCTTATGACTGGAAAACAGGCATCATGGACTGGGAAGGTTACGGCATTCCTAAAGGCGCCAAGAATAAGGATCTGGCGATGAAATATATCGCTGAGATGATGAAGCCTGAATATATGGCTGAGTTTGCCAAATATATCACTTATGGACCAACCAACAAAAAGGTCTATGAGCTTGGTCTGATGGAAGATTCACGCGCACGTCAGATGCCTAGCCATCCTGACAATGCAAAGCATCAGCTGACATTGAAGACCGCATGGTATGCCAAATGGCGCACCATCGCTGCGGAAAAATATACCGAGATGATGACTGAATAGTCATTTATCAACATATATAGATTGGGGCTGGAGGGTGTTTCGCCCTCCAGCTTTTCAATTCAATATAAGCCAGCCCTAGCCATATAATGGCGCATCCCATACACGGCATAAGAAACAATTATGAAAAATAGTTCATTAAATATTTCCATTAAAGACATCACCAAAAAATATGGCGATTTTTTCGCCTTGAATGACGTAAGCCTTGACGTCACATCAGGTGAATTTCTCACCCTCTTGGGGCCTTCGGGTTCGGGCAAAACGACCTTGTTGATGGTGCTGGCTGGCTTTACCAGCCCCGATCATGGCAGCGTCAAATTTGGCGATGAAGAAGTCATTCTTAAACCGCCACATTTGCGCGGTATCGGCATGGTGTTCCAGAATTATGCCTTATTCCCGCATATGAATGTCGAACAAAATGTCGGCTATCCACAGAAATTACGCGGCGTCAGTGTGGCCGAAACCAAAGCCAGCGTCGATGAAGCGCTTGCCACGGTAAAGCTTGACGGTCTCGGGCATCGCCGTGTTGACGAGCTCTCAGGTGGCCAACGCCAGCGTGTTGCGCTTGCCCGCGCGATTGTCTTCAAACCCCAGATTTTGCTGATGGATGAACCACTATCGGCGCTGGATAAAAAACTGCGCGAAGAAATGCAGATCGAATTGCGCCAGCTTCATGACAGCCTCAATATGACCACAGTATATGTGACGCATGACCAGAAAGAGGCTTTGACCATGTCAGACCGGATCGCGGTCATTAATGATGGCCAGTTGCAACAGCTTGGCACCCCGAATGACATCTATCAAAAGCCCAATAATGCCTTTATCGCTGACTTTATTGGCGAGTCCACACTTGTTCCTGTGACAGTAAAGAACAAAAAGGCCATTCTTGGAAAAGCCGACGTTCTGGTGAATCATAAAATCGAAAAGGATGGTGATTTTCTGCTCGTTATCCGGCCGGAAAAACTATTCATCACCAGTAAGAAAGAAAAAGGCACCAATTATTTTAAGGGCACTGTCAAAGACTCGATCTTCCAAGGCGAAAGCCAGTTACTGGTGATTGATCTGGATCAAGCCACCTATGGTGGGCAAACATTGCAAATGCGGATTCCAAACGGCACCGATTTAAAACAGGAAATCCCTGGCATCGGCAAGGCAATCTCGGTTGGGTTGCGGCTGGCCGATAGTTATTTCGTGGAAAGCGCATAATGTCGGGCGTTGCGGAACATCTCAACGAAGCCAGCCTGCGCAAATTAGCCGGGCGCGAACGTTTTACCTTTTTCGGGCTGACCTTGCCCTATTTGCTGATGGTTGGGGCGCTTATTATCATTCCGATTGGGTGGCTGTTCTATCTCTCCTTTATCGGGCGTGATGGCACAATGTCACTCGAAAACTATACGCGGATGATCGAAAGCAAGGCCTATATCCGTATTTTCATCACCACCTTCAAGATCAGCTTTCTGACCACGCTGATATGTGCGCTGATTGGCTATCCACTGGCCTATTTCATGTCGCAACTGTCCAACCGATGGGCCAATATCTGCATGATCGGCGTTTTGATCCCGTTCTGGACTAGCTTGCTGGTGCGGACCTATGCGTGGCTGGTATTGCTCCAGAAAAAGGGACTTGTGAACAATATGGCGATTGATCTTGGACTCATCGCCGAACCGGTAAAATTTGTTCATAATACCTCGGGTACCTTGATTGGCATGGTGCATATCATGTTGCCATTTCTGATCCTGCCGCTTTATGCGAATATGCGGGCGATTGACAAAGATTGCCTGAAAGCAGCGTCCAGCCTGGGGGCAACACCAACACGCGCGTTCTGGACAGTGTTTTTCCCGATGAGCATCCCCGGCCTTTTGGCAGGTCTGTTGATCGTTTTCGTTCTGTGTCTAGGTTTCTATGTGACACCGGCGGTGCTGGGTGGTGGTCGTGTCATCATGGCGGCAATGAAAATTTCCAGCAACATTGAGCTTTATTTCAGCTGGGGCGCGGCCAGCGCGCTTGGTGTTGTTCTGCTTGTAGTAACGATGATAATTCTGTTTGTGGCATCAAAACTGATCTCCGTCGATCAGCTAGGTCAAAGGAGCTGACCGATGAGCTATTTTAACAAGCATGTGTCTGAAACCCAGATCAAACTCAAAGACCGCCTATGGCTCTATATCTTTTCGGGGCTGATTCTGTTCCTGCTGATTGTGCCGTCCTTGATCGTTATTCCGATGTCCTTTTCCGACAGTCAATATCTCGAATTTCCACCTAAAGATTTCTCTTTGCGCTGGTATGAAAATTACTTCTTCTCATGGAAAGTGGAAAACGGGTTTAATGACTGGATGGCCGCAACCTGGACATCGATCAAGGTTGCCATTCTGACTATCTTAGTCGCAACGCCGATTGGCACAATGGCGGCTTACGGCCTCATCAACAGCAATAACAGGCTCCGGAGCATTCTGTTTCCGATCATGATTTCGCCGATGATGGTACCTGTTATTCTGGTCGCCATCGGCCTGTTCTATTTCTTTGTCCAGTTCAAGATGGTTAACAGCATCCCCGGTCTGGTGCTGGGACATTCGCTGGTAGCGATGCCGCTAGTGCTCATCATCATTCTATCAGCCTTGAAAAACTATGACATGAATCAGGAAAAGGTCGCCCGCTCACTGGGGGCAACGCGTCTGCGTGCCTTTATGGAAATCACCTTGCCGCAGATCAAATTTTCGATCATCTCGGCGTCATTGATTGCGTTTCTGACGTCCTTTGACGAGGTGATTATTTCGCTATTCGTGTCAGGTGGTGATAATTCGACCATCACGCGTAGTATGTTTCTGGCCTTGCGCGATCAGATCGATCCAACAATCGCGGCCATTTCCACCATTCTTATCATCATTTCATCGGGTCTGTTGTTACTGTCACAGATGCTAGGCAAACAAAAATAATCCGCATGCATGGCGCATGGTAACTGCAGGACAGGGGGTAGATATGACCGATGAAAAGATATTTATTAGCAATCTGAATGATGCCGCATGGAATCAACATGGCCCCGAACGTATAGCCATTGGCGCCAATCCCGATTTGCGGTTTTGCTACCTAGTCGATTCAAACCTGCATCAAAGCCACGGCCTGTCGGTTGGCTGTCTAGTCATTCCGGCTGGCGGTGAATTGCCGCCGCATATCCACGCCCCCCAGGAAGTCTATTTCATCAAATCGGGTAGTGGCCTTATGCTGATGGCGAATGACCAGACACGTGCGGTTACCGCCGATGATGTTGTCTATATCCCGCCAGGTGAAGAACATGGCCTGAAAAATAATGGCGATGTGCCGCTTGAAATCATCTGGATGTTCCCGACCGATAGCTGGAAAGAGATCGACTATACCTATCTTGACCGCTAGGCGCTGGCTGGCTGGCTGGCATAAATCATACAAGAATGGTTAAATCACGCTTGCAAGGGCGCAATGCTTGGATTATACCAAACCACAGCGGTACGCTATTGTTTGTTTCAAACAAGACGCGGGTGTAGCTCAGTGGTAGAGCACAACCTTGCCAAGGTTGGGGTCGAGGGTTCGAATCCCTTCACCCGCTCCAAAACCTCCAAGATCCGAGGTTCAAGTACCTGATTTTCAAGCATTTTAATGTTTGACGTCAGGAAGTGTGAA
>NZ_CAXBVX010000088.1:0-8178 GCF_963979125.1 uncultured Candidatus Puniceispirillum sp. | reverse complement strand
CCTCGGCATTCGCCAGATGTTTTGTTTGGTCCAAAAGCTTATGGATCTGCACTTCATCACCAACAAAAACAAGGTCGATATTGGGGGATCTCTGCTTTATAATTTCAGCACCATTAATGACGATCTCAGGCGCGTTATCGCCGCCCATTGCGTCCAGTGCTATTTTAATTTTCTTGGACAGGCTACTCTCCTGGTTGCACGACGGTCAATTCTTGTCATTCGGCTGTTTTATGGCCGCCAAACCAGCAAATGGATGATCGCGTTTTACTGGTTCTAATTCAACATACTCATTGGCATCAGTTGCGCGTGGCCATGCTGTAACAGCTAAAGCCAGCGACTGCATCACCATTTCGCCCAAATCAATAAAGCCGTTTTTAAGCGGTTCCACTCCGTCTAAATCAACTTCCACTGACGTTGATTCGTCAAAAAAGCGAACATAACGTTCTTCTATAGTAAAATCCACACTTTCCGCTAATGGTTCACCAGTAACAACACAGCTTTGGACCACACTGGCTGTTAATCTGCCATGAACATCCCAGCACTCTCGCGCAACTTTACGAATTTTTAGCTCGGCAACTAGATCATTGACCGCAATATAATCAAACCGGGTCAGCAACATATCGATTTCGGCTTCCGAAGGAATGATTTTACATCGATAAGTGGCATCAGGCTTGATGCTATCAGCGGCAAGTTCTGCAGTTAGAGAAAAAACTGGCATCTAAGCAAACCGTCCATTAATGCTGGCAAACACGTAAGTCAAAACAATGCCCCAAACAACATAACACATTAGCATCCAAACCATCATCAAATCAAAACCATCTGATTTAAAGACTAATATTCATCTTACCTGCCAGCATGTCTTGCGACGATACTGCATCAATTTGTTCAGCCAGCTTTGATACATAAACAACCAGACCGCTTTGCACCGCCTGTTTGGACGCATCTGGCGCGCGAAGAAGGTTGCGTGCCAGCGCATTGGCAAGCATGTCATCATCTGCCTTATCAAGGGCGGTGGCGTAATTTTCCAACCGCCCCATGAAACCCTCAGCCATGACACGGACACGTTTTGACACGCCAATATCACCAGCACCCATTTCACGCAAAGACAAATCCATATCTGCAAACATCGAATCAAACAAGCTCTGGCTTATGTCTTTACCACTTTCAACTTCCTTAAGCCGCCGCATAATCAGTATTACCACCAGACAAAGGGCATCAAACCGACCATCAACGTCATCAGTCACACCATAATCAATATACAGCTTTGGCGAACGGGCAATTTCAATCGCTTGACCATAAAGATGTTCAGCAACGGTTTCCTGCTTGTTATTACCAAACCCCAGCATTTGTTTCAGCCACCCATTTTCTTTACTGTTCATTTTACAAACATCTCGTTATGTTGCTATCTAACTGACTATGCATGTCTATATCCTAGGAACGCGATGATGACCAGACGAACATTTGCCACTATGAACGCTTTACGTGCACTTGCGACTTTTAGTTTTCTTAGCGTGGCTTTGATAGGCACGAGCGCATGTGAATCGCGAATCAGTTCGCATGGACATACCATTGATGAAGCAGAGTTGGCAAAAATTGAACTTGGCAAAAGCAAAAAGTCTGACTTGATTTTCATTCTTGGCAAACCCAGCTTTGAAGGCGCTTTTGGGTCTGGCAAATCCTATTATGTATCTCAAACAATGGAAGAACCAGTTGCTGGCATTAATGAAACAACGTCTCGTACGATCGTTATGTTCACCATAGACAATGAGGACATTGTCCGCGCTGTTGATGTTCTTGATGAAACTTCAGGTCTATCTATTGCCCATATTGATGAAAAGACGCCAACACCTGGTAATACCTATGGTGCAATAGATCAGATATTCAAGAATCTTAAACGCCGCCGTGCAACTGAAGAATAAGCCAGATTTAAACGTCTAGGCTGTTCCCATCTCAACTGTCCGCACAATGCGTGACAAACGGTCAAGCACAGCATTCACAAAAGCCACTTCACAACCGCATGCATCACTAATGGCCGCATATTCGCTGACCACGGCTCGCGCTGGTATGTGCGGCATGAAGCGAAGCTCAAACGCACCACATCTAAGCAAAGTTAACTCGATCAATGCCAGACGTTCTATACGCCAGCCACTTGCCAGAGAGTCAGCAATATCATTGTCCAATAGAGCCATCTCTTTTTCGACGCCTGTATAAAGTGCGTTAAGATGCTCATGATCCAGATCCTTTACACGGAAAGATTTAGAAACATCTGGCGCATAATAAGTCAGAAAATCTGGAGCAAAATCAACTGAGGTTCGTTCAGTAATTTGTGACTGATATAAAATTTGAATCGATGACACACGTGATGCGGATCGTCGGCGAACAGGAACAGGTTTCAGTTCAGTGTTATCTTTTGCCATTCTATCAGATACCAACCTGTTGTTTCAATTTTGCCATAGCCAGCGCAGCACGCGCGGCGTCACCGCCTTTATCTTTACGATTCTGATCAGCACGAGCCCACGCCTGATCCTCATCCTCAACAGTTATAATGCCATTTCCGATAGCAAGATTTTCTGCCAGAGCCAAATCCATCAGGCCACGTGCCGACTCATTACAAACTGTGTCATAGTGGCTTGTCTCACCACGAATAACACAGCCAAGCGCAACATAACCGTCAAAGCGCTTATCGCTGGACGCAAGAAATGCAATCGCTGCCGGAATTTCAAGCGCACCAGGCACACAAATGGTTTCATGCGTTGCCCCCTCACCTTCAAGAGCGGCGATGGCACCTGCTTTTTGGGCATCGGCTAACGCGCCATAAAAGCGGGCTTCAACAATAAGAAAATGACCTGACATTATTGCCCCTCTCCATTCAGCGGTTTCCAGTCAACAATCTCCAGATCATAACCATCAAGGCTGATAACATTTGGCTTTGAATTTGATAACAGCACCATTTTTGAAACGCCAAGATCACCAAGAATTTGTGCACCTACACCATATTCACGCAAATCATGCCCCGGATTATCGCCCGTTTTGGCATCTTTCATCACCCGTTGGGTAACCATTGAAGATAGGCTGGCATTTGATGACTCACGCAGTAGCACAACGATACCACGCCCCTTCTTTTCAATCGTATGCATGGCTGTTTCCAACTCACGTCCATTCCGGAACGGAGATGCTTCATCAAGCACATCCGACATCAAATCAAGGGCATGCATTCTTACAAGTATTGGATCATCGCCGGAAATATCGCCTTTAACCAGAGCAATATGCTCTACATCCGAGATTGTGTTTACATAAATAATCATGCGCCATGAACCACTTGTTCGTGAAGCAAAGTCTGTTTCAACTGAACGTTGGACAAGGGTTTCATTCATACGGCGCCATGCAATCAAATCAGCGATCGTACCAATCTTTAGATCATGTTCTTTGGCAAAAGGCAGCAGATCATTTAGGCGCGCCATTTCACCATCATCTTTCATAATCTCACAAATTACGCCTGACGGGTTGTCCGATCCGGTTGCTCTTGCAATATCGATAACGGCTTCGGTATGACCTGCCCTTACAAGGGTTCCGCCATCACGCCCAATAAGGGGAAAAATATGCCCTGGTGTGGTTATATCCTTCTCACTGCGTTGCGGGTCGATGGCTGTCCTGATTGTATGCGCACGATCTGCCGCCGAAATGCCTGTTGTAACGCCTTCACGCGCTTCAATTGACACCGTAAACGCTGTTTGATGACGCGACTCATTACGTCGTTCCATCATCCCCAAACCCAACGCATCTGTTCTTTCGCGCGGCAACGCAAGACAGATAAGACCCCGGCCATACTTTGCCATAAAATTAATATTCTCAGCTGTTACCCATTCACCTACAACGCATAGATCACCCTCATTCTCACGATCTTCATCGTCAATAAGAATGAACAGCTTGCCCAACTTGGCATCAGCAATTACATCTTCAATAGGTGACAATGCGGGCATGTCTGATGTATCGGATTGACTCATTATTACGCTTCCTTATTAAGGCCATGCAGACGCGCAACATAGCGTGCCAGCATATCTATTTCCATATTCATTTTCTGGCCTATGGTCAGCGCACCAAACTGGGTTACATCCCATGTATGTGCAATCACATTTATGCCAAAACTATTGTCAGTAACGTTATTAACTGTCAGCGAAACACCATCTAATGTAACTGATCCCTTGGGGGCAACAAACATTGCCAAATCGGCTGGCACGCCAAGCGTAACGACATGGCTATCACCATCAGGCGTAATCGACATCACTTGGGCCAATCCATCAACATGACCAGACACAATATGCCCGCCTAATTCATCTCCCATCCGAAGTGCGCGTTCAAGATTAATTTTGTCGCCTTTTTGCCAGCCCCCAAGCGTTGTAACAGACATGGTTTCAGATGATGCCGCGACCCTAAAGCTGTGCGCGTCGCGCGCCACCACAGTCAGGCAAATCCCCGAACAGGCTATGGATGCCCCTAAATCAATTGCCGCGCAATCCCAGTCACATCCAATGGTCAAATGCCGGTCGCCTGCATCATGAATATCAAGAATGTGGCCTTGTCCGGTTATGATTCCTGTAAACATCAAAACATCCATTACTTCTGGTTACATCAGTCTAGCAAGATTTTGCCAGAATAGTCAGGCGGTCTCGTCCTATTTGCTGATGATGAGTCTCGGTATATCGCGTTTGTTCAGGCAATGCCACCAGCTTTAATGGTGATATAGCAGGAATAGCGTCACTTCCCAATAAATGCGGGCTTTGCGTCCAATGGATAAAATCGACAAAATCGTTAGTTATAATGCTGGTCACAATATTGCTTCCAGCTTCAACTAAAAGATTATTGATCCCCGCATCACCCAAAAAGCGCAACACTGCTGACAAGTCCAGCCTATTATGTGAAACATCCTTTTGTACCGCATCCAAGGCAATCGGAACAATCTTTGCACCTGTCCTTTCAAGCGCCCTTCTAGCCTCAGATGAAGCTGTTTCAGCACAAAAAATCACTGTTTGCACATCGTCACTATTCTGCAAAATTTTGGCGTCAGGTGGACAACGAAGCTGGCTGTCCAAAATAAAGCGGGACGGACTATCAGCTTCCAACCCCGGCAAACGACATGTCATTTCTGGATCATCCGCTAGAATTGTACCTATACCTGTTAAAATCGCATCTGATTTGCTACGCAATAGATGCACATATCGCCGCATTGGCGGTGCGGTTAACCAAACTTTTCGGCCATCACCAAGGGCAATGCCACCATCCAACGACGTTGCTGTTTTCATTGTGACGAGTGGTCGTTTATGCGTCATACGATGCAAAAATCCCTGCATGACAGTAAATGCAACATCTTTGGCTATATCAGTGACAACTTCAATACCGGCGTTACGAAGCATGGCAACACCTTTGCCATTAACGCGTTTATCCGGGTCTTGCCATGATATAACAACACGCTTAATACCTGCTTTTATCAATGCGGTGGCGCATGGTGGCGTTTGTCCATGATGGGCGCATGGTTCAAGCGTGACATAGGCTGTGCCGCCATGTGCCTGATCTCCCGCCATAGCAAGAGCTACTGTTTCGGCATGGGGTCGCCCTGTTCTCGCGGTATGTCCTACACCGACGATATGACCAGATGTTGCAATAATCACACAGCCAACTGGGGGATTCTCAGCTGCTCGTCCGACTGCCTTCTGGGCTTCGGAAATGGCAAAAGACATCCATTTTTTATCAGCATTTTTTAGAGAAATATTAGTCACCTAGTTCTTTTTCAACAAAGGCCTCAAAATCTTTGGCTTCTCCAAAATTTCGATATACCGACGCATAACGTATATAGGCAACATGATCGAGTTGGTTAAGCGCCGTCATGACCAGTTCACCAACCAATTCGCTTGGCACATCACCGTCGGGATGGCTTTCTAGCTGGCGAACAATCTGATTTATTGAGCGGGCTTTGTCATCAGGGTCAACATCGCGCTTACGCAAGGCAATCTCGAAAGATCGTTCAAGCTTATCACGATCAAAAAGAGACCTGCGTCCATTACGCTTAACAATCATTATTTCACGCAAATGAACACGCTCAAACGTTGTAAAGCGAGATTCACAATGACCACAGAAGCGACGGCGCCGGATAGCGGCACCGTCTTCACAAGGTCTAGAATCCTTTACCTGCGTGTCTTCACTTGCACAAAACGGACAAATCATTTTCCAAACCCACGCTATATATTGACGTAGGCATGATTGTACACACTATTGATAGATTGGGAAAGCCCGACATAGTGCGCGTACTTTTTCACGCACGACAGCCTCTACAGCACTATTATCTTCTGGGTTTTCTGCCAGCCCGTCGAATACATCGCCAATCAGATGACCAATTTCGATAAATTCATTCCGCGTAAAACCACGGGTTGTGCCTGCAGGTGTGCCTAGACGGACACCCGAGGTAACCATTGGTGGTTGTGGATCAAACGGAATGCCGTTTTTGTTACAGGTGATACCTGCATGTTCAAGCGACACTTCGGTGATGTCACCTGTCAGACCCTTTGGACGTAAATCAACTAATGTCAGATGTGTATCGGTACCACCAGACACAATCGCCGCGCCACGTTCAATCAATGTTTCGGAAAGTACACGTGCATTTTCGACAACAGAATCGATGTATTGCTTGAACTCAGGCCGCATCGCTTCGCCAAAAGCAACCGCCTTGCCAGCGATCGCATGCATCAACGGGCCACCCTGAAGACCAGGGAAAACAGCTGAATTGATCTTTTTGCCCAGCGCTTCGTCATTAGACAGAATGATACCGCCACGTGACGCACGTAAAGTTTTATGCGTTGTAGAGGTCACAACATGCGCATGTGGAAGGGGGCTAGGATGCGCACCTGAAGCTACCAGACCAGAAATATGTGCCATATCAACCATCAGATACGCACCAACTGAGTCAGCAATTTCACGAAACTTTGCAAAATCAAGCGTTCTAGGATAAGCCGAACCACCTGCCAGAATCATCTGCGGCTTACATTCTTCGGCAATTTTTTGCAATTCGTCAAAATCAATCAAAGATGTTTCTGGATCAACGCCATATTGTACAGCATTGAACCATTTACCTGACAGGTTTGGTGCCGCACCATGTGTGAGGTGACCACCAGCGGCCAGTGACATACCCAGTATCGTATCACCTGGCTTCAGCAAGCTCAGAAAAACAGCCTGATTAGCTTGTGCGCCAGAATGTGGTTGTACATTGACAAAGTTACATTTGAAAAGCGTCTTGGCACGTTCGATCGCCAATGTCTCTACAACGTCCATATATTCACAGCCCCCGTAATAGCGGCGGCCAGAGTAACCTTCAGCATATTTATTGGTGAAAATAGACCCCTGCGCTTCCATCACGGCCGCACTGACAATATTTTCAGATGCGATCATTTCGATCTGGTCCTGCTGGCGCACAAGCTCATGTCCCAATGCGGCTGCCACTTCAGGATCAGTATCTTTTAATGGTGCCGAGAAAAACCCGTCCATTACGAATGACGGTATTGTTCTTTTTAAATCGTCCATAATTATCTCCTTTAGTTAATGCGGTCACGATGACCATTCCTCGACAGGGGGGAGCCGAATAATTACACTTGTTACTGGTATAGTGCGCATTCCATTTACGACACTATTTCGCCTAAACTAGGACGAAAGATTAGTCAATTTATCCACTCGCCTTGCATGCCGACCACCCTCAAAGTCGGTAGCGAGGAAGACATCAACACATGCCAACGCCGTATCCACACTTATCAAGCGTTCTCCAAGCGCGATCACATTTGCATTATTATGCTCGCGTGATAGCCGCGCAGCCTCGACAGTGCTGACCAATGCGGCACGTGCCCATGGAAACCGGTTTACAGCGATTGAAATACCTATACCGCTTCCACAAATAGCAACGCCACATGCGTCCGCGTCTTCAGACAAAGCCATGGCTAGTTTTCTTCCATAATCCGGATAATCGACCGAACTGCCATCATCTGGCCCAAGATCAACCACTTGCAAGCCTTGCGCTTCAACATGCTGCGCAACCCTTTTACGTAAGTCTGCACCAGCATGATCAGATGCAAGATAAATTTTTGCATGTGCTGTCATAAACATTCCTTTATATGCGTTTGAAACAGCCGGGACTTTTGA